>DASPMK010000125.1:0-3707 GCA_035627075.1 Azospirillaceae bacterium | reverse complement strand
CGGGCGAGGTGCTGATGGGCCATGTCAATCTGTTCAACGGCGCCCTGATCCATCGCCGCGTCGTCGAAACCATCGGCAACGTCAAGCGCGAGATGTTCATCTGGGGCGATGAGTACGAGTATCTGCTGCGCGCCAAACGCCATGGCGTGCGCATGGGCATCGCGCTGGGCGCCCGCCACTTCCACCCGGCCAACCGCCGCTCCACCCGTCAGCTCCTGGGCGGGTGGTTCGGCAATGTCGAGATCATGCCCGAGGCCCGCGTTCCCTTCTTCTTCCGCAACCTCGGCTATATCCAGGCTACTTACGACGGCCCGTTCGCCGTGCTGCGCACGCTGGTCAAGTACACCGGCTTCTTCCTGGTGTTCGAACGCGGTAACGTGAAGGGAGCCACGCGCTTCTGGCGGAACTATCTGGCCGGCGTCTTCGACCGCTATCCCGGTGAACTCCGGGGCGCCGACGCGGCTCCCCATCCCTTGCGCGCCCCGGTCATGCCCCGCAGCCGCTGATGATAACCACGGTCAGCGCCGTCATCGCCACCCGCAACCGCGTCGATGAACTGGTCGAGGGGCTGCAACGCCTGTCGCGCCAGACCATGGCACCGGCCGAGGTGCTGGTGGTGGACGACGCATCCACCGACGGAACGTCCGCCGTGGTGCGCCACGACTTCCCGCGCGTGCGCCTCATCCGCTTGCCGCGCAACATGGGGCTGATTCACGCCCGCAACATCGGCTTCGTCAACACCACGGGCGGCTACGTGCTGTCGCTGGATGACGATTCCTGGTTCGAAAGCCAGGATGGGTTGGCCCGCGCCCTGGCGTTCGCCGAAAGCCACGACGACGTCGGCGCGGTGGCGCTGAACGTCGAAACCCGCGACGGCCTCGTCTATTATCCCAGGGACGCCGCCCCCTTCGCCGTGGCGCATTACACCGGCTGCGGCCACCTGCTGCGCCGGCGCGCGGTGGAGGATGCCGGCCTCTATATCGACGCCTTTTTCCGCCAGGGCGAGGAGAAGGACCGGGGACTGCGCCTGATGGACGCCGGCTGGCGCATCACCGCCCTGCCCGAAGTCGTGGTCCATCACCACAAGAGCGAAAAGGGCCGCTCCGGCGCCACCGCGCGCTACTACGACCAGCGTAACGACCTTATCCGCGAGATCGCCCGCTGCCCGGTCGGCCTGCTGCCGCAACGGTTCCTGCGCACCTGGGCCGGACACACCTGGAAGAACCTGCGCTTTGGCCCGAGGACGACCGACCTCAAGGTGCTGTTGGCCCTGCCCCGCATCGCGCGGATCGGGCTGAGGCACCGCGAGCCGGTGAAGGTGGAGGTCTATAGGCGGTGGGTGGAACTGGCACGGGAACGGCAGCCGGGAAAGATCGGCTTCGCCGATGCCGGGGCACCGCCCCTGCACCCCGCCAAAGGTTGACAGCCCCTGACCTGACCGGGGACTCCGGTCAGGTCACCGGCACCACCTGGGGCCGCAGCAGACGGATGCGCCAGCGCAGGTTCCGGGTGTGGTTGTGCAGGCTCACCTCGTCCAGCGTCTGCCAGTCGCCGTGGTCGAGCGCCGTCCAGAAGCCCTTTTCCTTGAGGATGGCGGGTGCCCCGGCCTCCCCCGGCTCCTTGTAGTAGGACACCACCATCACCCCGCCATCCGCCAGCCACGAGCGGTAGCGCTGGATCATGGCGATGGGGTCTTCGATATAGACCAGCACCTCGTTGAACAAAATCACATCGAATCGCTCGTCGCCGGCCGGCGTGAAGGTCTCCAGTGGGCTGCATACCAGCCGGACCTTTTCGCCCTGGGCCTTTGACTTCTCCAGCGCCGCCTCGGAGATATCGACGCCGACGTAAGCCGTGACCGCCCCGGGCGACAGGAAGGGGAACAGGTTGCCCTCGCCGCAGCCGAGGTCCAACAGGCGGGCGCCATGGGCGAGGCGGTTGACGTACCCCGCCACCACGCCATAACGCGCCACCTCGAACAGGGCGGACAAATAGGACCAGCGGCCGTCGCGATACTCGCCATCGAGCGTGATGGCCAGTTCATCCAGCGGATCGATCCGCCCGAGCGCCCGCTCCAGCCCCCGCCGCGCGCCCGGATGGTCGGGATTCACCGCCAGGGCGTCGCGGTAGGGCGCCACCGCTTCGACGTGCCGGCCCAACGCCATCAATGCGTTGCCGAGGTTGTATTGGGCCTCCGCGAAGGAGGGGTCGAGCGCGACCGCCCGCCGGATCAGCTCCGCCGCCATCCCATGGCGGCCGGTGCGTCGCGCTACCAGCCCCAGCAGGTGCAGGGCGTCGACATGATCGGGCGCCACGTCCAGGATCTGGCGGTAGATCGCCTCGGCCCGGTCCAAATCCCCGGCGCGATGGCTGTCGAAGGCAATGGTGAGGGCTTCGGCGACGGTCGTCATGGCCCCATTCCTAGCGCGAACGGGCCATCGCCTCCTATCGGGAGTGATCCGTAAGTAATTCTTCAGTCAGTAGGGTACCCGGTCAGGCTTGGCCGCCCATTCCTCGAACACCGCCCGCGCCTCGTCACCCAGCAGGCGGACGGTGGGAAGGGTCCGCGCCTCCACCGGCAGGGCGATCTCGCGGTAGAGAAAATCGTCGTCAAAACCGATGCCGGCCGCGTCGGCGCGGGTGTTGGCGTAGAAGATGCGCTCGACGCGCGCCCAGTAGGCGGCCGCCAGACACATGGGACAGGGCTCGCAACTGGTATAGAGCACCGCCCCTTCCAACCTGTAGGTGCCGAGCCGCCGGCAGGCGTCGCGAATGGCCATGACCTCGGCGTGCGCCGTGGGATCGTTGGTCGAGGTCACCTGGTTCCAGCCCTCGCCGACGATCGCGCCGACCTTGGCCACCACCGCGCCAAACGGACCGCCGGCACCGTCCCGCATGTGAATGCGCGACAACTCGATGGCGCGGCGCAGGAAAGCCTCATGCTCCCGCATCACAGACCCCACTCCGCCAGCACCGCATCCGCCGCCATCTGGCGCAACGGTGCGCGGTCGGGTGGCGGGCCGCCGTCCACCCGCAAGCCCAGGAGCGTCTCCACCAGCGGCGGGTTGGCACCGGGAACGGCGCGCACCTGGCCGCGCGCCGCCACATGCGGGTGCGTCGGCAGTTCGGCGAAGGTGGGCAAGGGCTCGAAGCAGCAGTCGGCCGGTTCCAGGATCGCTTGCCAGTCGCCCAGCGTCTTCGAAGCGAACAACGCCGCCACCTCGCCGATGAGGACGGTCTGCGGCAAGGGTTCGTCCTGCCGCGCGATCCAGTCGGGCCGGTCGACAGCGGTGCAGAAGGCCCGCCAGAACTTCTCCTCGATCGGCCCCAGCGCCGCGAACCGGCCGTCGGCGGTGCGATAGACATTGTAGAAGGCGGCCCCGCCGGTCAGCAGTGTCTTGCCGCGTTCGGCGTCGGCCCCGCGCACACCATAGGTGACCGACACTCCCTGCCAGCCCAGCACCGATTCCATCATGCTGACGTCGAGATAGGCCCCCTTGCCGGTGCGCTCGCGGCCGAACAGCGCCGCGCACACCGCCAGCACCGCCTGAAGCGCGGAAGCGTGGTCGGACACCGGCGGGAACGGCATGGTGGGGGCAACGGCCGGACCGTTGGCGATCAGCGCGCCGCCCAGCGCCATGTAGGTGAGGTCGTGGCCGGCGCGCAGGCGGTACGGCCCGTCTTGCCCGTAACCGGACAGCGCCACA
>DASPMK010000124.1:0-2152 GCA_035627075.1 Azospirillaceae bacterium | reverse complement strand
CCCGAAGGCGGTGCCGAGCAGGATGCCCACTTCCGGGCCCATCCCCCAGACCTTGACCGCGTGCGCGGTGACGTAGGCCGCTCCGCCGAAGAACGCGGCGTGGCCGAAAGACAACAGGCCACCGAAGCCGATCAGCAGGTTGAAGGCACAGGCGAACAGCGCGAAGCACAGCGCCTTCATCAGAAACACGGGATAAAACTGGAACGGCGCCAGCACCGCCAACGCCAGCAAGGCCACGCCCCCCAGCCAGCGGAACGACGGGCTGGCGGTCCGGACCGGCTCGCGACGGGCCTCGTTATGGGTGTGGGTGGTGGTCATGTTACGCCTCCCGCCCGAACAGCCCCGCCGGCCGCACCAGCAGGACGATGGCCATCATCACGAAGATCACGATGTTGGAGGCCGGCGCGTAGAAGACCTTGGTCAGCCCCTCCAGAATGCCCAGGAGGAAGCCGGTCACCACCGCCCCCATGATCGAGCCCATGCCGCCGATCACCACCACCGCGAATACCACGATGATGAGGTTGGAGCCCATCAGCGGGCTCACCTGATAGATCGGCGCCGCCAGCACGCCGGCCAGCCCGGCCAGCGCCACGCCGAAGCCGTAGGTCAGGGTGACCATGCGCGGCACGTCGATACCGAAGGCCTGGACCAGCGTCGGATTTTCGGTGGCGGCCCGCAGGTAAGCGCCAAGCTTGGTCCGCTCGATCATGAACCAAGTCCCCAGACACACCACCAGCGACACCCCCACCACCCAGGCCCGGTAATTGGGCAGGAACATGAAGCCCAGATTCCGCCCGCCCTGGAGCGCCGGTGGAATCGGATAGGGCAAGCCCGATACGCCGTACCAGTGGCGGAACAGCCCTTCCAGGATCAGCGCCAACCCAAAGGTCAGCAGCAGGCCGTATAGCGGATCGAGCCGGTACAACCGGCTCAGCATGGTCCGCTCGATGGCGATGCCCACCACGCCGACGATCAGCGGCGCAAGCATAAGCGCCGGCCAGTAGCCGAGGCCGGTGTACTGAAGCAGGAACCACGCCGAGAAGGCCCCCAGCATGTAAAGAGCGCCGTGGGCGAAATTGATCACCCGCAGCAGGCCGAAAATCACCGCCAGCCCCAGGCTCAACAGCGCGTAGAAGGCGCCGTTGATCAGGCCCAGGAGAAGCTGGCCGAACAGGACCGGTGCCGGAATGCCGAACATGGGACGCCTCCCGTAAGCGCTACGCGCCCGGAAGAGGCGGCGCCTCTTCCGGGCCTCCCACGAGAAATGACGCCTACTGTTTGGCCTGCGCCAGCGGGCAGCCGCTCTGCGCCGCCGTCAGGTAGGCCTGATCGCCCGGAATGGTGCGGACGATCTGATAATAATCCCACGGCCCCTTGGATTGATCGGGCGCCTTCACGCGAGCCAGATACATGTCGTGGACCATGCGGCCGTTCGGCAGAATCTTGCCGTTCTTGGCGAACATGTCGTCGATCGGGGTTTCCCGCATGCGCTGGGCGACGGCCTTGCCGTCGTCGGTGCCGGCGGCCTGGACGGCTTTCAGATAGTGCCTGACCGCCGAATAGACGCCGGCGTGAACCATGGTCGGCTTCCGGCCGGTGCGTTTCTCGAACTCGGCCGACCAGCCACGGGTGGCGTCGTCCATGTCCCAGTAGAAGCCGGTGGTCAACACCAGCCCCTTGGCCGCCGGCAGGCCCAGCGCATGAATATCGGAGATGAACAGCAACAGACCCGCCAGCTGCTGGCCCGACTGGGTGATGCCGAACTCCGACGCCTGCTTGATGGCGTTGATGGAATCGCCGCCGGCGTTGGCCAGCCCGATCACCTTGGCGCCCGATCCCTGGGCCTGAAGCAGGAAGGAGGAGAAATCCGCCGTGCTCAGCGGGTGGCGCACGGTGCCCAGCACCTGCCCGCCCATCTCCTTGACGACATTGGCCGCCTCCTTCTCCAGGTCGTGGCCGAAGGCGTAGTCGGCGGTGATGAAGTACCAGGAGTTGCCGCCCTCCTGCATCATGGCGCGGCCGGTGCCGGCGGCCATGGCGTGGTTGTCGTAGGTCCAGTGGAAGCCGGTGGTCGAGCAGGCGTCGCCGGTCAACCGGGTAGAACCGGGGCCGGACATCAAAAAGATCTTGCCGCGCTCCCTGGTCAACTCCT
>DASPMK010000123.1:0-2975 GCA_035627075.1 Azospirillaceae bacterium | reverse complement strand
GCGGTACGCTCGACGTGCTGGACTACCCCATGCACGGCAAGCCCTCGCCCCTGATGGTGACCGGCGGCCGGTTGTTCGAGGGGCTGCCGGAGCGGTTCACTGTCGGCCGCTACCACTCGCTGCACGCCCGTCCCGCTTCCCTGCCCGCCGACCTCCATGTCACGGCCCGCACCGAGGACGGAATAGTGATGGCGATCGAGCACGTCCGCCTGCCGATCGCCGCCGTGCAGTTCCACCCTGAATCGATCCTCACCCTGGAGGACGACCTGGGCCTGAGGCTGGTCGGCAACGTGGTGAGGCGATTGGCGTTGTGAGGTAAACAGGGTCGGGAGGTCACCCGGCACCGGGCCGGGTGGCCCTGTTATCCTATCATACCAACGGCGGTTGATGGCTTCCATCAACCGCCGCCCCTATCACTCGGCCATGCCGAGGGCGGCCATGTAGAGGTCGAGCAGTTCTTCCTGCTCCTGCCGCTCGTTGTTCTCCATCTTCCGGATCTTGATGATCTGGCGGATGATCTTGACGTCAAATCCCGTGCCCTTGGCCTCGGCGTAGATGTCGCGGATGTCGTCGGAGATGCCCTTCTTCTCCTCTTCCAGCCGCTCGATCCGTTCGATGAAGGAGCGAAGCTGATCGCCCGCGATGCCGCCCACGTCGGACATGGCTCTCCTCGTACTCGCTGTTCGTTCCAGAAGCGCCGGACGATATCCATCGGAGAGGTCTTAGGCAAGCGGCCTGCCTCGAATGTCACGCGGGGCACCCCTCTTGCGGATGTTCCCTTTTTGTGCCATACATTATGCCATAATGGGGGTGAAGTCCGCTTTATTCACCCTCTCATACCAAAGGCGGTTGATGGCTTCCATCAACCGCCTTTGGTTCAAACGCCGCCCGTATCGCCTCTGTAACCGCCTCGAAATCGGTTGTATCGGTTGCATCGGTTGCATTCCTGATATTTATCAACAAAACCAATGGATTGGAACGCAACCTCGTTTCATCGGGCGTTTTCCGGGGTTACAGCCGGTTTCATGCCCGACCGGGCATCACCCCCACCACCGTCTCGGCCACCAGCCAGTCCACCACCTTCTCCAGGGCCTCGCGCTCGCTGGCGCCGTCCGCGCGGGCGGCCTCGTAGACGGCCACCTGCCGGTGAGCCGAGGTCCCGCGCGCCACGATACCGCGCGCCGCCTCCACCTCGGCCAGACAGCCCAGGGCCTGGGCGTCCTCGCGCACCAGTTCGATCAACTCCTCCAGCAGGTCGGGGTACGGCACGACGGCGCCCTGGCCGAAATCAACCAGCCCGTCGTCGAGGCCGTAGCGCTGGGCGCGCCAGCGGTTCTCGCCGATCAGCAGGCTCTTGTAGGACCGCCACGCGATGTTCTTGAGCTTCAGGCGATGCAGCATGCGCAGCAGGCAGACGTACAGCGCCGCCACGGTTACCGCGTCGTCGAGCCGCGTGCAAATATCGGTGATGCGCATCTCCAGCGTCGGGAACCGTACCGAGGGCCGGATGTCCCACCACAGCATCGAGGCGTCCTCGATGATCCCGGCGCGTTTCAGCACCTCGACATGGTGGAGGTACTCGCCATAGCTCTGAAACTCCTCGGGCATGCCGGTGCGCGGCAACTCGTGCCACACCGCCAGCCGGTACGATCGCCGCTCCGTGTCCTGCCCCTGCCAGAACGGCGAGGAGGTGGACAAGGCCAGCAGGTGCGGCAGGAAATAGCGGACCTGGTTCATCAGGTCGATGCGCAGGTCGTCGTCCTCGACGCCGACATGGACATGCATGCCGCAGATCATCAGCCGGCGGGCCGGCGCCCCCAGTGCCCGGCGCAGCATGTTGTAGCGGTCGCGGTCGGTTTCCTTCAGCGGCCGCCACACCGCGAACGGATGGGTGGAAGCGGCGATGGGCGCCAAGCCGTAGCCGTCGGCCACCGCGGCCACGGTGGCGCGCAACCGGGCAAGGTCGGCCCGCGCCTCCGCCAAACCTTCGCAAACGCAGGTGCCGACCTCGATCTGGCAGCGCAAGAACTCGGGATGGATCTGCCCCGGCGCCTTTTCCTGGCAGGCCGTCAACATGGCATCCGGCGGGTCTGGAACAATATCGCGGGTCCGCCGGTCGACCAGCAGGTACTCCTCCTCGATGCCGAGGGTAAACGTGGGCTGCGTCATGGGAAGAACTCCACCCGGTAGAGTTCGGGATCGGCCAGGATCTCGGACAGAGGCCCGGCCAGCCGTTCGGCCCAGGCGAAGGCCTTGGCCGGTGTGTCGATGAGATCCTGTCGGATTTCGATCAGGGCGTTGGGCAGCCCCGCCGGCGTGGCATGGGTTTCGATGGTGCCGCCGCCGGTGTTGCGGCCCGAATAGGGCTGGTTGTCGCCGATGTACAGGCCGGGATCGCGCCGAAGTTTCTCCATCAGCGGCACGGGAATGCGCGGGTCCTGGTCCCACAGGATGCCGACGTGCCAAGGGCGGTGGAAGTCGTGCATCACTGGCGTGAAGCTGTGGATGGAGATCACCGCCGGCGGCACGCCGCGTTCCCACATGCCGGCGATCACTCGTGCGATGGCCTCGTGATAGGGGCGGGAAAACGCCGCCAACCGCCGCTCGACGTCGGCGGCGTCCAGGCTGCGGTTGCCCGGCACTACCGTGCCGTCGCTGATGGCCGGAATGAGCGTCGGGTCGTCGAGCCCCCGGTTCAGGTCCACCAGCAGCCGCGAGTAGGTCGACAGTACCGCCGGCGCGTCCAGCAGCATGGCCAACCGCCGCGTCACGTCGGCGGCGCCGATGTCCCAGGCGATGTGGCGGTCAAGCTGCTCCTCGGGCAGGCCCAGCCGGTCGAGCGCTTTCGGGATGGCGCGGCCGGCGTGGTCGCAGAGCACCACCGCCGGCGCCCTTCCCTCGGCATGGAACGTGGTGGCCGGCGACGGGTCATCGGAACCGATCAAAGGGGGCGGAACAGAATCGGACATGAGGCT
>DASPMK010000122.1:0-5473 GCA_035627075.1 Azospirillaceae bacterium | reverse complement strand
GAGGGGGCGGCGGTGGGGGCGCTGGCCACCGGGTTGCTGGCCGTGGCGCGCGGCGGGCTGGGACGGGAAGGGCTGGTCGCTTGCCTTGCCGCCACCGCCGAGTCGACGGCGATGATCTTCCTGATCCTGTTGGGCGCCGATCTGTTCAACGCCTTCCTGGCGCTGACCCGCATGCCGGTGGAACTGGCACAGTTGATCGGCGGATCGGACTTGTCGCCACTTATGGTTTTATTGTCGATACTGACGATCTATCTGGTAATGGGCTGCGTCATGGACAGCCTGTCGATGATCCTGCTGACCATTCCGATATTCTTTCCTGTGATCATGGGGCTGGATTTCGGATTGGACCCGGAAGCGACGGCCATCTGGTTCGGCGTCCTCGCGCTGATGGTGGTGGAAATCGGGCTGATCACCCCGCCGGTGGGCATGAACGTCTTCATCATCAACGCCATGGCCCCCGACGTGCCGCTGGCCCACAGTTTTCGAGGAATCCTGCCGTTCCTGGCGTCCGATCTGATCCGGGTGGGGGTGCTGGTGGCCTTTCCCTCGATCAGCCTGTTCCTGGTGGGCTGGCTTCATTGAAGGTTTCTGACACGGCGACGCCCGGCCTTGGGGGAGGTCCGGGCGTCGGAAGCTCCATCTGGTGGAACCCGCCAGCACGACAGGGGGAACCGGCATGGACGGGCGACCATTCCGTGGCGAGGAAAGTCACTTCAAGGGATTCATTTTGGGATTTTGGCACTTTCAGCCAATGCAACAAAGGCATAGCAGCCATGCGCCAAATATTCGGCAATTCCCTGCGGCATCAAGCCTCGCCGACTGGACTTTACCGAAAACCTGTTAGTAATTAATGTAAATCTATCGCATCGAAGAAAGGTCAGTGCGGGCTTAATGTTACCCGATCCGGCAAAGGGAGGGGTTGCCGTCGGGTTCTTGAAGGCTGCACCAGTCCGAGGGAAAAACCTTGCCAGACACTCTCACCTCCGCGCCCGACAAGCGTACCCGTCCAGCCCGTGGACGTGGCGGCAAGCTGGTCCAGGGGCTTTTGCCCGATCTGGTCGGCTATAACCTGCGCAAGGCGCAGATTGCAGTCTTCCAGAACTTCCAGGCGTCGGTCGTCCCTCACGACATCACGCCCGGCCAGTTCGGCGTGCTGATCCTGATCCACGAGAACTCCGGTCTCAGCCAGTCCGAGTTGGGCAACGCCGTCGGCATCGATCGGTCGACCATGGTCGCCGTCATCGACCGGCTGGAATCGCGTGGCCTCGTCGTCCGCGCGCCGTCGCCGAAGGACCGGCGATCCTATGCGTTGCGCCTCAGCCCCGAGGGCGAAAGCCTGCTGGACAACCTGCTCCCGCGCATCCGCGCGCACGAGAAGGCCATGACCAAGGACCTGACCAAGCAGGAGGTCCAGACACTGATCGCCTTGTTGGGCAAAATCGCGCGCAATGGCGGCGCTTGCGTCGAAAAGGCGGGTGAGGACACCGCCGGCTGATCAAGGGCCGGCCCCACTGCAAGCAGTGGGGCGCCCCGGAGTTCCGGCGCCAGGTTGCTGAAAATCCGCATGATCGGGTGCGGATTTCCGTTGCACCGCAAGGACCCTTACCCCATATGCAGCGCTCCGCGCGTGACGCGGGGGTCATCTACTGGTTTGGAGGGGAACGATGGCGAAAGCCGCTTCTCTCTTCCAATTGGGGATGGACTTGGGGTGCGAGCCAAGGAAAGCCCAAGCGGAAGTTATCAAGCCTGAAACCGCCACCAAGGCGTGCCAGGCGCCCGCAAACGGTGAAGAGCGCAAAGATTACTTTATCTCGCGAAACGGCAAGGTTTTTGCCGGCACGCATCTGATCATCGACTTGTGGGGGGCCGAGTGCCTGGATGATCTCGGACACGTCGAAAAGACGCTGGTCGAAGCCATCGAGGAGGCCGGGGCCACGCTTCTGCACATCCACCTGCACCACTTCACACCCAACGGCGGCATCTCGGGTGTGGCGGTGCTGGCTGAGTCGCACGTTTCGATTCATACATGGCCGGAAAAAGGCTATGCGGCGTTGGACGTCTTCATGTGTGGCCTTGCCCAGCCGATGAAGGCCGTGCCCGTCCTAAAGCGCGCGTTCAAGCCTTCCAAGACCGATGTGGGCGAGATTCTCCGCGGCGAGGTGACATGACCGCAAGCCTTCCCGGCTGGTACGAGGAAACGCTGTATCCCGACGTCGGGCAGCGTTTCCGGCTGGGCGAGATCGTCTACCGTACCGGCACCGGACTCCAGGAACTGGTGATTTTCGAGAATCCGGTTCTGGGGCGTGTGCTGGCGTTGGACGGCATCATCCAGACCAGCGAAGCCGACGAATTCATCTATCACGAGATGCTGACCCATGTGCCGATCCTGGCCCACGGCGATGTTCGGCGCGTGCTCATCATCGGCGGCGGCGACGGCGGCATGCTGCGTCGGGTGCTGGAGCACCGACGCATCGAGAAGGTCACCATGGTCGAGATCGACCGGAACGTGGTCGATCTGTCGATCCAGTACCTGCCGTCGATTTCGGCCGGGGCCTTTGACGATCCGCGCACGAATCTGGTGATCGCCGATGGCCGCGACTTCGTGGCGGCCCACACCGACACGTACGACGTCATCCTCGTCGATTCGACCGACCCTGCCGGACCGGCCGAGGCGCTGTTCACCCAGGACTTCTACGCCGACTGCAAGAAACGCCTGACGTCCGGCGGCATTCTATGCACACAGAACGGCGTGCCGTTCTTCCAGCCGGAGGAGTTGCGCAACACCCACCGGCGGTTCTCTGGGCTGTTCGCCGACGCCGGTTTCTTCACGGCGGCGGTGCCGACGTACTACGGTGGCCTCATGGCGCTGGGCTGGGGCACCGACAATAAGGCGCTCCGCGGCCAGACGGTGGAGCAGATCCGTCCGCGGGCCAAGTCGGCGAACCTGAAGGCGCGGTATTACACGCCGGAAGTCCATGTCGGCGCTTTCGCCCTGCCGAAGTTCATGCAGGATATCCTGGCCTCCTGACGGGGCAAGCCTTGCCGGAATGCCGGTGGCAGGCGGGAAAAAGATTCCTCCAGGAGGGGAATCGGATTCCCGCCTCTGCATTCGGGGGGCGCCGGGTCCGGTGATCCCGGCCGTTTCGGCTTGATTTCCCGTCATTTCGCATCTTGGCCCAGCGCTTGCTTAAGCGCCGTTACGGCTGCACGTCCCGCGAAAGGAGGAAACGATGACGCCGCTGTCCTCGGTCCTTCCGGCTCCCTATCGGGACGCCTTCGCGCCACCCCATGCCGGGTCCGTCGAAACCTCCCGTCCGGAGGTCGCAGCCCCGCGCTCCAAGCCCGACGATGAAGCGCCAGCGGCGATGACCGGTGCCGGCGAGGTGGCGAGCGCCGGTCACCCCATCCTGCGTGGCATCGAGGTCTACTATGCCAACCGGAGTGCAGCAGCCGAGCAGGCTTCGGATGCGGTGGCGAAGGCGGCCCCGGCGCGTTCCGATGGCGCCACGCCGGTGATGACGGCGGACCAGCGCCGGCTGATCCAGTCCATCGCCAGCCGGTATGAGGGTCGGGTGAACCTGGCCGCCATGGTGGGGGAGTTGTGGGCCAACGGCGTCCACCCCGGCCAGATCGCGTCCGGCGCCCAGTTGTGGAGCTATCCCGACGGGCGCATCATCAGCACCGAGGGGCGGGAAGTCGCCCCGCCCAAGCGTGGCATCCTGGCCTGAGCGCTTATTCCCGCCGCTTGCCCAGGTTGGGGTCGGAGAAGAAGAACAGGTTCTTGTCCAATTCCACCCCCAACTGGGGGTTAAGCAGGGCAACTTCGGTGGTCAGGCTCTGGGCATCCACCACCCGCCACTTGCGCAGCCGCAACGGCTTGTCCTCGAACACCAGGGTCAGTTCGCCCTTGCCGGGATCGTCGGTCTGGACCAGCGATACCTCCAGGGTGCCCGGCGAACGATGTACGCCGGTGACGGTCACCGCCCCCGACAGCTTCAGGTCCTTGCGCAGGATAACGTCGGCGAGCGTGGAACCGATGGGAGCGGACGAGGACTGCTGCATCCGGTCGTCCCAGTAAAAGACGAACAGCCCGTCGGCGACGACATAGTCCTTCACCGGCGGCTCGTATTCCAGGCGCATCTTGCCCGGTCGCGACAGATAGAACACGCCCTTCATCAGCGTGCCGTCCGGCGTTGCCTGCACAAAGGACGAGCGCAGGGTGCGGATGCCGTTGAGGTATTCCTCCACGCGGGCGAGATCGGTGCGGTCGGCGGCCGACAGTTCCGCCGGGCGCGGGGCTGCCAGAGCCGGGATCGTGATCAGAACCAGGAGGGCGAACGCGCGAACGAGGGCCTTCATCGAAACTCCCTATGGGGATGCAGAGGCGGCGCCCCGGCTATTCCATGCTGTCGACATCCCGCGCCAGAACCTCGCGCTTGCCGGCGTGATTGGGCTTTGACACCACCCCTTCCGCCTCCATGCGCTCGATCAGCCGCGCGGCACTGTTGTAACCGATGCGCAGATGGCGCTGGATGAAGCTGGTGGAGGCCTTGCGCTCCCGACAGACGAGCGCCACCGCCTTGTCGTAGAGATCGTCGCCGGACCCGCCGCGCCCACCGCCGCCTTCGCCTTCGTCGAAGGCGGCTCCCTCGTCGTCGTCCTCGGTTACGGCGTCAATATAATTCGGCTCGCCTTGGGCTTTAAGGAACTTGACGACGGCTTCCACTTCTTCGTCACGGACGAACGGTCCGTGTACGCGGGTAATCCTTCCGCCGCCCGCCATATAGAGCATGTCGCCCTGCCCAAGGAGTTGCTCTGCTCCTTGTTCGCCCAAAATCGTCCGGCTGTCGATCTTGGAGGTGACCTGGAACGAGATGCGCGTGGGGAAATTGGCCTTGATGGTGCCGGTGATGACATCCACCGACGGACGTTGTGTCGCCATGACGATGTGAATGCCGGCGGCCCGCGCCATCTGGGCCAGCCGCTGGATGGCGGCTTCGATGTCCTTGCCGGCGACCAGCATCAGGTCGGCCATCTCGTCGACGATCACCACGATATAGGGGAGTTCGGTCAGATCGAGCGGCTGTTCCTCGAACACCGGCTTGCCGGTGTCGGCATCGAAGCCGGTCTGTACGCGGCGGGTCAGCGACTCGCCGTTGGCGCGGGCCTCGCGCAGGCGGGCGTTGTAACCCTCGATGTTGCGCACGCCCAGCTTGGACATGGAGCGATAGCGGTCCTCCATCTCCCGCACCGTCCACTTCAGCGCCACCACCGCCTTCTTGGGATCGGTGACGACGGGGGCCAGGAGGTGGGGAATGCCTTCGTAGACCGACAGTTCCAGCATCTTGGGATCGACCATGATGAAGCGGCATTTGTCCGGCGGCAGCCGGTACAGCAACGACAGGATCATGGTGTTGATGCCCACCGACTTGCCCGAGCCGGTGGTGCCGGCGATCAACAGGTGCGGCATGCG
>DASPMK010000121.1:0-4527 GCA_035627075.1 Azospirillaceae bacterium | reverse complement strand
CCGGGCTCGCTGACGATGCCGGCGTTGTGGCCGCCCGAGGTCAGGCAGAAGGTGAAGGCGGTGTCGCACAGCAGGCGCAGTTTGTAGACCGAGCGCCAGGGCGCGACATGGTCTTTCTCCGTGCCCACGGCGAAAATCGGGGCGCGGATGTCGGTCAGCGCGATGGGCTTGCCCTCCACCTCGTAACGGCCGGTGGCGAGCGCGTTTTCCAGGAACAGCCGGCGCAGGTATTCGGCATGCATGCGGTAGGGCATGCGCGTGGCGTCGGCGTTCCAGGCCATCAGGTCGGTCATGGGCTCGCGCTGGCCCAGAAGGTAATTGCGCACCATCGCCGACCAAA
The DNA here is from genome assembly GCA_035627075.1 of Azospirillaceae bacterium. Classification (GTDB taxonomy): domain Bacteria; phylum Pseudomonadota; class Alphaproteobacteria; order Azospirillales; family Azospirillaceae; genus DASPMK01. The sequence goes on along the minus strand of DASPMK010000121.1, from coordinate 4,187 downwards.
TGAGGTCGTTGGAGCGCAATAGTTGGAAGGCGCCGGCCATCTGGCGGGTGTCCAGGTAGCCCTGGTCCCACATGATGTCCTCAAGGTAGCTGAGCTGGCTTTCCCCGATGAACAACATCAGTTCGCCCGCTTCGGTGAAGTCGGTCTGGGCGGCCAGCAGGGTCATCGTCGCCAGCCGGTCGTCGCCGTCCCGAGCCATGGCCGCCGCCGCAATGGCCAGCATGGTGCCGCCCAGGCAATAGCCCACGGCATGGATGCGGGTGTCGGGCACGATGGACTCGACGGCGCGCAAGGCCGCCATTACGCCCAGACGGCGGAAGACGTCGAGCCCGGCGTCACGGTCCTCGGCGTCGGGGTTTTTCCACGAAACCATGAACACCGTGTGGCCGCGCTCGACCAGGTGGCGGACCAGGGAGTTCTCCGGCGACAGGTCGAGGATGTAGTACTTCATGATCCAGGCCGGAATGATCAGCACCGGCTCGGCCGCCACCCGGTCGGTGCGCGGGGCGTACTGGATCAACTCCATCAACGGCGTGCGCAGCACCACCTTGCCCGGCGTCACGGCGATGTCGCGGCCGACCTTGAATGCCTCGGTGCCGACCGGCTTCTTGCCCGCCGCCAGCCGCTCCCAGTCCTCGGTCAGGTTGACCCAGCCACGCCACAAATTGGCGCCGCCTTGGGCGACGGTGGCGCGCAGCACCTCCGGGTTGGTCAGGAGGAAGTTGGACGGCGACAGGGTGTCCAGGAGTTGCCGGGCGACAAAGGCCACCGTCCGCTCATGCTCCTTTGCCACGCCGCGCACGCCGGTGGTGGCGCCGTGCCACCACTGCTGTTGCAACAGGAATCCCTGGTGGATCAGGTTGAAGGGCCAGCGCTGCCAATCGGGGTCGTCGAAGCGGCGGTCCTGGGGCAGGGGAGCGACCAGCCGGCCGGTAGCGCCGCCATCAAGTTGCGGGATACCCCGTCGCAACGCATAGGTGGTGAAGCGCGCCGACTTGCGCAGGCCGTTTTCCGCCAGTTCCATCTGCTTGCCCGGCTGGAAGCTGAGATGGATCAGCCAGTCGAACCAGGCGTTGACCAAGGCCGCCGGCGACACGCTGGCGGTGAAGCGGCCGAAGGCGGCGTGCAGCAGGCGGTCGAAGCTTTGCAACGGGCTCGGCGGTTCGGGCAGGTTGCCGGGCACCTCGCTGGTGGAGCGGGTATCGGCGCCGCGCGTTTCGAAAAACGGCGGAGCCATCAGCGGCAGCAGGGGCGAGGGCGGGGCGGCCGGCGGGGCGCCGGCGGCTTTCGCGGCCGGCGTGGGGGATGAAACCTCGTTGGGCATCGGCGGCTTCCTCGTGTCCTTTGCGGCGGAGCGCGTGGCACCGTATGTTGGCCCCGGCGGCCCGGCCGCAACGTCCCCATGCCCTTCGACGGACCCTTTTTATGTCTCAAGACGGACCCACGCCGCCCCTGACCGGCCTCGACGAGCGTCTGGCGCGCATTCTCGATTTCCTGGTGCTGACCGACCGCTTCAAGAAGGTCGAGCGCGCGGCCTACCTCGGCGACGGCAGCCGCCACGAGTCGGACGCCGAGCACACCTGGCACATGGGGCTCTATGCCCTGCTGCTGCACGAGGAGGTGGGGTTCTACGTCGATATCGGCCATGTACTGAAGCTGGTCCTCGTCCATGACCTCGTCGAGATCCTGGCGGGCGATACCTACTGCTACGACCAGACTGCCGTGGCCGGGCAGGAGGAGCGCGAGAGGGAGGCCGCCCAGGCGCTGTTCGGCCGCCTGCCCGAGCCGCTGGCCGAGCGGCTGCACGGCTGGTGGCGCGAGTTCGAGGAGGGAGCCACGGCCGAGGCCCGCTTCGCCAAATCGATGGACCGCTTGCAGGGCTTCATCCAGAACTATGTGGCGGCCGGTAAGACCTGGAAGGAAAACGGCATCGCCAAGGAGCGCACCCGCATCCGCACCGACCTGCCGCGCCGCACCGATCCGGTGTTCGATGCGCTGATCAAGGAAATCTACGCCCGCGCCGACGCCGGGGGGCTGTGGGGCGGCGAATAGCCGCCGCTTCTTGCCGGGCTCAAAATTCCATCAGGCCGGGGGCGCGGTCGATGATCTGCTTGAGGAGGACGAGGACGTGGTCGAGCTGGCCTTTAAGGTCCTGACCGCGTTCGCCGATCATGAAGTCGGCCTCCTCCATGCGCTCCTTGATCTCGCGCAGGCTTCGGAGTTCGAATTCACATGCCTCGCGGGTGCCCAGCGGCTTCACGTCCATGTCTTGAAAGGTTTCGAAGAACCAGATGGACGTATCGACGACGAGAACCATCAGCCGAGCGTCGGTCTTTTCCACTTCCAGGCGCAGGTCCACCGTCGCGTCGTTCCGCATTTTGTCGCAACGATCCTCGATCACGGCGATCAGCGCCTGAAGTTCGGAAACCTTGTTGCGGAACTTGCGGAAACGGTGAAGGCCTTCGGCGATGTCGCCGGTGAGCGCGTCGGCGGCCATCTTGTTGCACACGCGCATCTCGTCCCCGAGCCGCTGGAGCAGCGCCTCGGCTTCCTTACGATGCTGGTGGGTGTTGTCGATGAATTGGTTCACGGTTCGGCAACACGAAAGGGAAAAGCCTGGGGAACATAAACAAAATGCCTCTCACTGGCAATTGTCCCCGGCGGCCTTCCCCGGGATTCCACAAAATTCCATCGGTCAGCCGGCATCCATCTCGGGCTGGTCCGTTCCGGTTTCGGCGACGTGATCCACCATGTCGGACAGGACGCGGCGGATGTGCTCGTCGGTGATGAGGTAATAGACACGGTTGCCGCGGCGCTCGGCCTGGATCAGCCGCCCGGCCCGCAACAGGCGCAGATGGTGGCTCACCAGCGAGGCCGATAGGCCCAGTGTCTGCGCCATGTCTCCCACCGAGGCCGGGGTTTCGAGGCAGGCGAGGATGATTCTGAGGCGGCTTGGGTCGCTCATCAGCCGGAACATGTCGGCCATCTCGGCGACACGGTCCTCGGGCAGGCGTTCCAGTGGCGGCGAGTCCTTTGACACGGAGGGCTTGAGCATGGCACGGGTCTCTGGCGGGCGACGGGCTCTGGATCAAGTGGCGGCGGCACGCCTATAGTACAAGCATACTCCTTTGTTCCCATCCCTGCGGACGCCCATCACCTTGCTCCACGATCCCCTTTCGCTTGGCCTCCTGGCCTTGGCGCTGCTTTCGGCGGGCGTGCTGGCCGGCTTGATCGCCGGTCTGCTCGGTGTCGGCGGCGGCATCGTCATCGTGCCGGTGCTCTATCACCTCTTCGGCCTGATCGGCCTCGGCGAGGATGTGCGCATGCATGTGGCGGTCGGGACGTCGCTGGCGTCGATCATCCTCACCTCCACCTCCTCGATCCGCGCCCATCTGCAGCGGGACGCGGTGGACAAGGACCTGCTGCGCAGTTGGGCGCCGGCCATCGTCGCCGGGGTGATCGCCGGCACGGTGCTGGCCGGCGCGGCGCGCGGGCAGGTGCTGACGGCGCTGTTCGCCACGATGGCGATGCTGGTCGCCGTCAACATGACCTTCATGCCGGCCAACCTGCGGGTCAGCGACCATCTGCCTTCCGGTGTGGTGAAGCACACGCTTGGCATGCTCATCGGCGGCATTTCGGCGATGATGGGTATCGGCGGCGGCACGCTGACGGTGCCGACGCTGGTGTTGTGCGATTACCCCATTCGGCGGGCGGTGGGGACGGCCTCGGCCATTGGCTTCATCATCGCCATTCCCGGCACGCTCGGTTTCATGGCCGGCGGCTGGGGGACGGAAGGGCTGCCGGCGTTCTCGCTCGGCTACGTCAACTTCCTGGGGCTGGCGCTGATCGCGCCGACCAGCATGGCCATGGCGCCCGTCGGCGCCAAGCTCGCCCACACCATCGATCCCCGCCGCCTCAAACAGGCCTTCGCCGTGTTCTTGATGCTGACCTCGGCGCGGATGTTCCACGGGCTGCTGTTCTAACTGGTGAGCAGCCCGCCCTTGCCCCCGGTGAGCGGTTCCCGCCCGGCGATGCTGGCCACCACATCGCCGGATGCCACTACGCGCTGACGGGTACGCGCCCACAAAATGCCGGAAGCCCGGGCCACCAGGGGGATGCGGGCGCCGCCGGGGACGACGATCTCCGCCACTACCGCGCCCTTGTCCACGGTGTCGCCGGGGGCGTGA
>DASPMK010000120.1:0-4272 GCA_035627075.1 Azospirillaceae bacterium | reverse complement strand
AGCAACCAGGCAGCCCGTCGAGCTGACGGCGGCGGCTCGGGGACAACCGCTGCAACCGGCCCTTGCTCTTGGCAGGAGCAGAGCCTTCGAGCCTGCCCCGGAGAGCGGACACCGCGGAGCGCATCCGTTTCACCTCGGCCCTGCTGCCGATTCAGTACCTGCGCGGCATGTCCACCGGCGACTTCCAGGAGGCTTTGGCGGCGCTGCTGGGCAAGGATGCCCCAACCTGTCGCCGGCGGTGATCGGGCGGTTGAAGGAGGAGTGGGCGGCTGACTACGCCCGCTGGCAGAAACGCGATCTGCCGGCGCGGCGGTACGTCTAGGTCTGGGCCGATGGCGTCTACCTTCAGGCCCGGCTGGAGCCGGTGGCCGAGTGCATGCTGGTGATCCTCGGCGCCACGCCGGAGGGCAAGAAGGAGTTGGTCGGTTTCCAGGTCGGCGTGCGCGAGAGCGCCCAGAGTTGGCGCGAACTGCTGGTCGACCTTCAGGCCCGTGGCCTGACCCTCGCTCCGGAACTGGCCGTCGCCGACGGGGCGCGGGGCTTCTGGAAGGCGCTGGAGGAGGTGTTCCCCACCACCTGCGCCCAGCGCTGCTGGATGCACAAGACCGCCAACGTCCTGAACAAGGTGGCCAAATCCGTCCAGCCCGGCCTGAAGTCGGATTTGAGGGAGATCCGGATGGTGCCGGACCGCGCCTCGGCCGAGGTGGCCTGACCACCTTTACCAAGAAGTACGCCGCCAAGTACGCCAAGGCGGTCGAGTGTCTGGTCAAGGACCGCGAGGCGTGGCTGGCCTTGTACGGCGTCCCCGCCGAGCACTGGGATCACGTCAGGACCACCAATCCCATTGAGAGCGTGTTCGCCACCGTCCGGCACCGCACCATCCGGACCAAGGGGGCGCTGGCGCAGGACGCCGCCTGAGCGGGCCGTCACCCAAGTTCCCGCATAGCTCTGCCCGCATTAGGAGAGATGCAAAAAACAGGCGCTATTCAGTAGCGTGCTCTGTGAGCACGAAGCTTCGCACCTGCAAAAATAAACCAGAAAACAACCCGACACTTGCAATGGACATTATTATAAAATAGCATCGGTTTCGGTGAGTTTCGCGCAATTTTATCTTTTAGTGGCCTAATAAAAATTTGAGTCCGAGCCGCCTTCAAGCGTTGCCCCGGTCCCATGGCCACGACACCCAAGTCTCACCTGTGGGAGGGCAAAGGTTCGATGAATGCTCAATTCACCCGCCGTCGTGCCATTACTGTACTCGCTGCGGCCGCCGGGCTACCGCTGCTGTTGAAAGTGAGCGGCGCGCAGGCCCGTCTGATTCGCTGGGAAGGCACCACGCTTGGCGCCCCATCCACCATCCAGCTCTATCATACCGACGAAATCAAGGCCCGCGCCGCCATCCAAGCGGCCATGGCCGAGTTGGCGCGACTGGAAGCCATCTTTAGCGTGTATCGCGCAGACTCGGCGCTCTCGGCGTTGAACCGCAACGGCGTGCTGGACAACGCGCCGCCGGAATTCATCGAACTGGTCACCCGTGCCCGCCATCTTGCTGAACTGAGCGGCGGCCTCTACGACCCGACGGTGCAGCCGGTGTGGCAGCTTTACTTCCGCCACTTTACCGCTTCCGCCCCAGACCCGACCGGTCCTGCCGAAGGCGATCTGGCCGCGGCTCTCGCGCTGGTGGACTGGCGCGGCATTGAGGTCGACGCCGCGGCGTCCCGTGTGACGCTGGCTCGCCCCGGCATGGCTCTTACCCTGAACAGCGGCGCCCAGGGCTATATCACCGACCGAGTCGCGGCCGTATTGCGCGACCATGGCTTCGAGAAGATGCTGGTGGATATGGGTGAACCCCGTGCGCTGTCCACCAAACCCGACGGTTCGGCTTGGCGCATCGGCATCGCCAACCCGGCCGACCCCTCTCGCGCCGTGACAGAACTTGAGGTGGTCGACAAGTGCGTGTCGACCTCCGGCGGCTACGGCACTCTCTTTGATCCCGCCGGGAAATTCACCCACCTGATCGACCCACGCACCGGCCGTACCGCGCCGGCCCTGCTGGGCGTTTCGGTGGTGGCCGACACCGCTACCCGCGCCGATGGCCTGTCCACCGCCATGCTGCTGGCCCCGCCCGAGCGGCGCCAGGACATTCTGCGTGCCGCTGGCGGCCTGATGGCCGTCTACGTGACGCCCGAGGGCGTGGTGTCAACGGTGAAGGCCTGACGGGGATGTCCGGAGTGGCGCCGAACCGTCCCGACGCTTCCAGCCGCACCGTCGTCGAAGGGGTTGCTCGCGTGGTGGCCGTGGATGGCGACCACGTCTGGCTGGAGCCCGAACCGGCGTCCGGCTGCGGCGGGTGTCATTCCGCCGCAGCCTGCGGCGTCCAGAGCGGGTCCAACCGTCTGGCGACTCGGCGCTTTGCCCTCGTCAATGATTTTGACGGCCGAGTCGACGACCGCGTGGTCGTCGGCGTTTTCGAAGGCACTCTCCTGCGCGTCTCCACCATCGCCTATGCCGTGCCGCTGCTGGCGATGATCGTCGGCGGGGCGGTAGGGCAAGGAGTGACGGGGAGCGACGGCGGAGCCATCGTCGGTGCGGTCGTGGGCTTGGTCATCGGCCTGGGGGCGGCTGGTCTTCGTGCCAAACGGCTTTCCACCCGGGGCGACTTGTCGCCCCATTTCCTCCGCCGCGCCTACGGACCGGAGCCGGGCGGCGATTGTCATCTCGATTAAGGGTTCTGGGGGACGACAGACATGCAGGAAGCAATTCTGCTGATGGTGGGAGCGGCCCTGGTCAACAACGTGGTGTTGGCCAGGTTTCTCGGCTTGTGTTCGTTTATGGGCGTCACCACCAAGATCGATACCGCCGTCGGCATGGGCATGGCGACGTCCTTCGTGATCACCACTTCGGCGGCGATTTCCTGGATTTTGGAAGCCTACCTTCTGGTGCCGTTCGAGCTTGGCTATCTGCGCACCGTGGTCTTCATCCTGGTAGTCGCAGCGGCGGTGCAGTTCACCGAAACGGTGGTGCGCAAGGTATCGCCGACGATGTTCAAGATGCTGGGCATCTACCTGCCGCTGATCACCACCAATTGCGCGGTGCTGGGTGTTCTGCTGATTAATATCCAGGAAAAGCTCAGCTTCTTCAACAGCATGCTATTCGCCGTCGCCTCTTGCTTCGGCTACAGTTTGGTTATGGCGCTCTTCGCCGGCCTGCGCGAACGCGTGGCGCTCAACGAAGTGCCGCGCCTGTTTGCCGGCCCGCCCATCGGCTTCATTACCGCCAGCCTGCTTGCCCTGGCCTTCATGGGCTTTTCCGGCATCCCCACGAAATAAGCCCCACGACATAAGGAGGTCGCGCCATGCTCATTGACGTCGGCAGTCTCGCCATCCTCGGGGCGACGCTGGGTACCGTGCTGGCCGTCACGGCGCGGGTTTTCGCGGTAGAGGAAAATCCCCTGGAGCACGAATTGCTGGGCATCCTGCCCGGCGCGCAGTGCGGCCAATGCGGTTACGTCGGCTGTGGCCAGGCCGCGGCGGCGTTGGCCACGGGCGAGGCGCCGGTAACCCTGTGCCCGCCGGGCGGCAAGGCGGTGGCTGAAAAGCTGGCGCAACGGCTGGGCGTCAGTGCCGACCTGTCGGAGCATGAGGAGCGGGGGCCGGAAATTGCCTTCGTCAAGGAGGACCTGTGCATCGGCTGCCTGCGCTGCATCCAGGCATGCACGGCCGACGCCATCGTCGGCGGACCCAAACAACTGCACACCGTAATCGCCGACGCCTGTCACGCCTGCCGCAAATGCTTCAGCATCTGCCCGACCGAAGCCATCGAGATGCGGCCGCTGCCCGAAACCTTGGGCACATGGCACTGGCACAAGCCCGGCGTTCCCGCCGATGCGGTTCATTAAGGAGAGGCCGTGATGAAGCTGTTCCCCGTCCGCGGCGGCATCCACCCCGAGTATCGCAAGGAACTGGCCAGCGAGCGGGCCATCGTCGCCCTGCCAATGCCGCGCCGATTGTATATCCCGTTGCAGCAGCACATGGGTAGCGCGGCAGACCCGGTCGTGAAGCCCGGCGACCGGGTGCTTAAGGGCCAGATTATCGCCCGCGGCTTCGGCCCGGTGTCGGCGGCGGTCCACGCCTCTACCTCCGGCACCATCGCCGAGATCGCCGAGATGGCTGCGCCACACCCGTCGGGCCTGCCCCAGCCGACCATCATCCTGGAAACCGACGGCCAGGACGAATGGGCTGACCTGCCCGAGCCCATCGCCGATCCTTTTGCCGC
>DASPMK010000119.1:0-13393 GCA_035627075.1 Azospirillaceae bacterium | reverse complement strand
GGGTGACGCCGATCCTGGAAGGCGCCTTACGCGACTGCCGCGTCCTGCGCGACACCCGCGGCTGGGAACCCAGGCCGTCGGACCATGCCCCGGTGGTGGTGGATCTGGACGTGTAGTTCCTCTCCAACCCTCCTGCGCCAGGATCGAGATTGACCCACGACTGTCTGGCACGGGGGCATACCGAAGGCGGTTGATGGCTTCCATCAACCGCCTTCGGCTCAACCTCTCGTGCAAGCTGTGCTTGCCGTATCAGCCGGCGAGCTTCTCGCGGATCAGGGCCTTGGTTTCCTCAAGGCCGTAGATGGCGATGAACGACCCCATGCGCGGGCCGGTGGCCTGACCCAGCAGCACCTCGTACAAGGCACCGAACCAAGCCTTCAACTCGACGAACGGGTGGGTCTTGCCGACCTCGTAGACCTCGCCCTGGATGGCCTCGGCGGTGGCCTCGGCGGGCAGTTTCCCAAGACGGGCCAAGAGGTCTTCCAGCGCCGCCCGCTCGACGTCCGTCGGCGCGCGGTATCGTTTGGTCGGCTTGATCTGGTCCTGGTAGTAGGTGACGGCGTAGCCCACCAGCCGATCCAGGAACGGCATGGTTTCCGGGCTGGCCTCGGGCGCGTAGCGGGAGATGAAACCCCACATCACGTCCTTGTTCTCCGCGTTCGCCGCCGCCGCGAGGTTCAACAGGATGTTGAACGAGATCGGGCTGCGGGCCGGCGGCGGGTTGCCGTTGTGGATGTGCCACGCCGGGTTCTCCAGCTTCCTGGCCGGGTCTTCCTCGGTGGGCAGCTTTTCCGCGAACGTCAGGTACTCGTCCACCGCGCGGGGGATGACATCGAAGTACAGCCGCTTGGCCGTCTTCGGTTTTTGGAACATGTAGAGCGCCAGACTCTCGGGCGGAGCGTAATGCAGCCATTCGTCGATCGACAGGCCGTTGCCCTTGGTCTTGGAAATCTTCTCGCCCTTGTCGTCGAGGAAGAGTTCGTAGTTGAAGCCCTCGGGCGGGCGGCCGCCCAGGATGCGGCAGATCTTCCCGGCGAGATCGACCGAGGAAATCAGATCCTTTCCGGCCATCTCATAATCCACGCCCAGCGCGTACCAGCGCATGCCCCAGTCGGGCTTCCACTGGAGCTTGACATGGCCGCCGGTGACGGGGACCTCGGTCTTCTTGCCGTCCTCGTCCTCGAAGACGATGGTGCCGGCGTCGGCGTTGCGCTCCAAGACCGGAACCTGAAGTACTTTCCCCGTGGTGGGGGAGACGGGGAGGAACGGGCTGTAGGTCTGGCGGCGCTCCTCGCCGAGCGTGGGCAGCATGACGGCCATGATCTCGTCGTAGTGCCGCAGCACCTTCAGCAGCGCCTCGTCGAAGCGGCCCGACATGTACCAGTCGGTGGACGACTGGAACTCGTACTCGAAGCCGAAGCGGTCGAGAAAACGCCGCAGCATGGCGTTGTTGTGGTGGCCGAAGCTTTCGTACTCGCCGAAGGGATCGGGCACCTTGGTCAGCGGCTTGCCCAGGTGCTGGGCCACCATCTCCTGGTTGGGGATGTTGGTCGGCACCTTGCGCAGGCCGTCCATGTCGTCGGAAAAGGCGAACAGGCGGGTGGGAATGTCGCTCATCCGCGCAAACGCCTGACGCACCATGGTGGTGCGCGCCACCTCCCCGAAGGTGCCGATGTGCGGCAGGCCCGACGGGCCATAGCCGGTTTCGAACAGGACATAGCCTTTGGCCGGCGCCTGCCCTTTGGCGCGCGCCACGAGTTTGCGCGCCTCCTCGAAAGGCCACGCCTTTGCCTGCAACGCCATGTCGCGTCCGCTGGTCATCTCTCCTGATCCTCTAGTGAGACTATTAAAGACGGCGCACGCTAGGGCGGAAGCGGAGGCGCGTCAACGAATCGCTAGGGGCGGGGCCGAGGGGCGGTTGTGGCGGATCGACATCATCTCCACGATTTATGTGTTATGCGGCCCTGATCCGGGCTTGATATACGGCCCGTTTTCAGACATTATGCCGACCATGAACGGGCGGTGAGAAACCCCATGCAGTTCCGTGAACGCCGGCGGGTCATCCAGGTGATCCGCACGATCTACGACCCCGAGCTGAAGCGCGGCCGGTCGGAAGTGGTGGGCAAGATCGATAAGGACAGCCCCACCATCCCCGACAAGCTGGCCCATGCCTGTAGCGCCGAGGAGATCGGGGAAATCACGGCTTGGCTGACCGCGCGCGGCGAGTCCCTGAAAAGCGCCAGCGCGCGCGGCTCGGTCGCCACGCTGCCCGAGGAAATGCGGCAGGCCGCCGCCCACTTCCACGGGCACCACTCCGGCGAACCGGAGGCCGCAGCTCAGGCCGAAGCGATCTGGCGGGCCTGGGACGAGTTGAAAAAAGCCATGCGCAAGGCCGGATACGCCAAGCCCCATGGCAAGCACCATACGGGCTCCCGCAACAGCCCACCACCTCAGTCAAGAAGGGCATCGCCATGAACGACACGCCGCACTGGGCCCAGGCCACGCTGGAACAGGTCCGCATCGCCCGCCGGACGCTGGAGATGCTGACCCTGGTCAACGTCGCGGCGCTGGCCTTCACCCTGGCGATGCTGGGCTGGTCGCTGCACACCGGCTCATTCTGACGTCTTGCCGTTCCGGCCGCCGTCGCACTAGGGTTCGCCGTATTTTCACGGCGGCCGGGACACCTGCCAATGACTTCCGACTGGACCGAAGGCTACGTCGTCGACGTCGGCTACGAGGCCGGGTTTCAACGCCTGCTGGCGCCCTCGCTGATCGACCTGGTGCTGGCGGTGCGCGGCGTGCGGCCGGTGCTGCACGGGCGGCCGTTCACCTATCTGGAGCTGGGCTGCGGCCAGGGCTTCACCACCAATCTGCTGGCCGCCGCCAACCCGCACGGCCAGTTCCGGGGCGTGGACTTCAACCCCGGCCACATGGTGGCGGCGCGCGAACTGGCGCAAGCCGCCGGCATCGGCAATGCCACCTTTTCCGCCGACAGCTTCGCCGAGTTCCTGGAAGCCGACACGCCCGGGTTCGACATGATCGGGCTGCACGGGGTGTGGTCGTGGATCAGCGAGGAAAACCGCCGGCTGGTGGTGGACATCGTCGCCCGCAAGCTGAAGCTCGGCGGGGTGCTCTACATGAGCTACAACTGCCTGCCCGGCTGGGCGGCGATGATCCCGTTGCGCCGGCTGGTCGCCGAACAGGGGCGCGCCCTGCCCGGCCCCACCCCCGCCCGCGCCCGGCGGATGCGCGAGATGTTCGCCCGGCTGGGCGAACTGGATGCCCGCTATCTTCAGGCCAACCCGGCGGCGGCGGCACGACTGGCCGACCTGCGCCGGCGCAGCGTGCCCTATCTGGCGCACGAGTACCTGAACCGTGACTGGCACGCCGATACCTTCGCCGACGTGATGCGCGACTTAGGCCCGGCGCGGCTGTCGTGGGTGGGGTCGGCCCGGCTGTCGGACCATGCCGGCGAGTTGTCGCAACGGGCCGAGGATTATCTGGGGAGCATCGAGGATACGGTGTTCCGCGAAACGGCGCGCGACGTGCTGGTCAATCAGGCGTTCCGCCATGACGTCTTCGTGCGCGGCCCGCTGCCGCTGTCCGAGGCGGCGCGGAAAGAAACCCTGGCCACCACCCGCCTGACGCTGGCCGCCCCGCCGCCGGAGGCCGAAGGGCCGGGCAAGGCGATCCTGGACGCCCTGGCCAGCGGGCCGCAGCCGCTGGACCGCCTGCTGGAGCAGTCGGACCTGGCGGCGCTGCTGACGCTGGTGGCGCAGGGCGCGGTGCTGCCGGCCGAAGAGGCCGACGCCGGGCGCCGCGCCGCCACCGACCGCTTCAACGCGGTGGTGCTCGACCGTGCCCTGGACCTGGACGACCCGCCGGCTCTGGCCTCGCCGGTGCTGGGCTCGGGCGTGGCGCTGTCGCGGCTGGAGCGGGTCTTCCTGCTGGGCCGGCGCCGGGGGGTGGCCGACCTGGGGCAGTTCGCCTGGGACCAGTTGTCGGCCATCGCGCCGGCCTTGGCTGAAGAACGCCCCTTCGAAGCCCTGGGCGGTACTCGTGACTCGCTTGCCGCCCGCGCCCAGGCTTTCACCACCGTGTGGCTGCCGGCACTGGAGCGGCTGGGGGTGGGCTGATCCCCGCGGGATGGCGGGGCGAGGGGGGAATCAAACCCGCGCGCCCAACGCGCCCCGGCGATGGAAGGCCAGGGTGGCGGACAGCCGGGCCAACCAGGGGTCGGCGGGGGCCAAGTCGGCGGCAAGGTGGCGACGGCGGCGGGCGAGACCCAGGCGGGTATCGGCGGCCAGCCGTTCATGCAGGCGTTCGGCGGCTTGGACCGCCAGTTGGCGGCAACGGGCCCGCCCCCCCAGACGTGCGACCCGCTCCACGCCAAGCGGCAACGGGCCATCGTAGGCGGCGTGGAGCTGGTCGAAAGCGGGTGGGGAAAAGAGGGGTGTTTCCATGGCCATCGATAAGACCATAGTCACACATTGTTAATGAAGAATTAATTCCTTGCCGACACATTCATCCCCGGCCGCCTGTCCGGGAAGACGCTCGACGCTATCGGGACCTTCACGTCACACCGTCGTCATGGCCGGACTTGATCCGGCCCTCCCCGTCCCGCGGCCACTCCGCGGCCCGGCGTGGAGACGCGGGGCAAACCCGTGCAGGACGACATAAGGCAACGTCGTGGCAGGACGGTAATTGTTCCCGGGCAGGCCCTTACTGGCTGGCCCAGATGACGCGGGCGATCCACGACACCTCGGATCGCGCCAAGATACGGTCGGGGTGGGCGCGGTTGATGGACATCAGCTCGATCCGGGTGGCGGTTTCGCGGGTCAGCTGCTTGGCCATGACTTCGCCGCCCTTGGTCTTCACCACCACACGGTCGCCACGCCGGACGCTGGCGGCCGGCGACACGATCACCACGTCGCCGTCGCGGTAGACGGGTTCCATGCTGTCGCCGGAAATTTCCAGGGCGTAGGCGTGCGGGTCGCCGAGGCTGGGAAACAGCAGTTCATCCCAGCCGCTGCCCGCGGGAAAACCGCCGTCGTCGAAAAATCCGTCATTGCCGGCCTGGGCGAAGCCGATCACCGGCACGCGCTGCATGGCGCCCTGGCTCTGGCCGTCGCTGATCAGCCCCACAAACTCCGACAAGGTGGCGCCGGTGGCGTCCAGCACCTTGGAGACACTTTCCGTGGAAGGCCAGCGCAGCTTGCCTTCGCCGGTAGTACGCTTGCTCTTGTTGAAGGTCGTCGGGTCAAGTCCGGCCTTACGGGCAAGGCCGGAGGCCGAAAGCCCGTGTTGGGACGCAAGGCGATCGATCGCCCGCCAGATGTCGGCGTGTTTGAGCATGGGATCATAGTCTCACAAATCGGCCGATGCGTCCCTAGGAACATATTCTGAATTTGCTTGACAGCCATCTCTCTGCGGAACATAAAGGGAACAAATGCGCTCCACCGGAAGGAAGTCTCCTGAATGAGGAGTCTTCTCAACACGGGTGTACGCAAACCTTTCCTCGCCGTTCCAAGGAGGCCGCCGTGGCCCGAGACCGCTTTATTCCCCGCCCCCAGACCTGCCTTGCCGGCGTGCCCTTCGCTTGCGCCCAGGATGCCTGGTTCTGGTTTATCCAGGCCCATGACGCGCGGGCCGAGGGCGCGCGCGTCGTCGCCGGCCTGTCCAGGATTCCCCGCCCCTGCGAACCGGCGGACATCCTGCGGCTGGTCGACCGCCTGTACCGCCAGCGCCGGCTGATCCGCGACCACCTTTGTGTGCTGGTCCACTACGGCCGCCGCCTGTCGGCCCCCGATCCCCGCCGCCGTACCGAGGCGCGTGCCGCCCTGCTGTGGCGCGAGGCGTTCGACAGCCTGACGCCGACGCTGCTCGCCAAGGGAATCATTCAAGATGACAGCCCGGCCCGGCCGGAGAGCCTTGCCGCATGAGCCGGCTGACCCTGCCCGCCGGCGAGGCCGCCCGCCCCTTGCGGGCCTGGGTGGTGTTCCGCGGCGATGCCGAACTGGCGTGGCTGCGTTTGCTGCGGCCGGGTTTCCGGCACTGCTTCGTGGTGCTCCACGACGGCTGGCGCTGGATCACGCTCGACCCGTTGGCGCCGCACACCGAGGTGGCAGTGCCGCCGGTTCCGGCCGAAGCCGACTTGCCCGGCTGGTTCGCCGGCCAGGGCATGACCGTAGTGCCGGCGCCCGTGCGGCGCGACCGGCGCCGGCCGGCACCGTGGGCGCCCTTCACCTGCGTCGAGGCGGTCAAGCGCGTTCTGGGAATCCATGCCCGCCGCGTGCTGACCCCCTGGCAACTCTACCGCCACCTGACCCGCTCTTCCGCCTGATCTCCCCCGTCCCTTCTGGAGACGCTTCCATGTCCGCCCTGTTTTCGCCCCCCGCGCCGACGGTAGTCTATGTGCCCACCACGGCGGCAACGACGACAGCCAAGCCGGCCGCTACCACATCGACCCGTCCGGCGACGACCACCTCAAGCACCACGGCGGCGCGTCCGGCCACGACCACAACCGCCACGACGACAGCCTCCTCGGCTCGACCGGCGACGACGGCGACAACGCCTCGGCCGGCGACGACGGCGACCGCACCTCGGCCGGCGACAACGACCACCACGCCTCGGCCGGCGGCCACGACGACGACCGCGCGCCCCACGACGCCGGCCGCCGCAACGGCCCCCCGTCCCACCACCACGGCCACCCGCCCCGCCACGACGACGACAACGCCCCAGCCGGCCGCGCCCACCACCACCACGCCGCAGCCGCAGGCCGCGCCCGAACCGCCGGGTGTCGTCGTGCAGCCGACTCCGGCCGTACCGACGATGCCGGTTTCCACCCTGCCGGACCTGGACCCGGAGGAGGACCCGCTGAAGGTGGGCGAACGGATGATGGCACGGCGCGCCCGCGGTCAGGCCGGCACGGTGTTGACCTCCTGGCGCGGCGTTTCGTCCGCCGCCGCCCCGGTTCGCAAACGCCTTCTGGGGGAGTGACGCGCCATGGCCACCCGTCCCGCCGCCACCGCCGGCATCACCGCCGCCCGCACTCCCGACGCCCGCGCGCTCCTGGACCGCTACGCCGCCGCCAAGGCGCGGCGGGCACCGTGGGAGTCGCACTGGCAGGAATGCTATGACCACGCCCTGCCTCAAGGGCCGGGCTTCACCCGCAACGCCCAGCCGGGCGAGCGCAAGGTCGATCGCCTGTTCGACGGCACCGCCCCCGATGCAGTGGACCAATTGGCGGCCAGCCTGCTGGGCCAGTTGACGCCGCCGTGGTCACGCTGGTTCGGGCTGGTGCCCGGCCCCGACCTGAGCCCGGCCGAACGCGACGCCGTCACCCCGCTGCTGGACAAGGCCGCCCAATCCGTCCAGACCCATTTCGACCGTTCCAACTTCGCGGTCGAGATGCACCAGTGTTACCTGGATCTGGTGACCGGCGGCACCGGCTGCCTGCTGCTGGAAGAGGCCCCGCCCGGCGACCGCTCGGGCCTGCGCTTCACCGCCGTGCCGCTGGCCGAAGCGGTGCTGGAGGAAGGGGGCGAAGGCCGCCTGGACACCACCTTCCGCCGCAGCGAACTGACGCTGACCCAACTGGAGGCTCGGTTCCCCCGCGCCCCATTGCCCGACCAGGTGCGCGCTGCCGGTACCCGCGACCCGCAGGCGCGCTTCGTGGTGGTGGAAAGCGTCGTCCCCGATGGCCCTGCCTACCGCTACACCGTGGTGCTGGACAGCCATCTGGCCGAACCGGCAACCCTGGCCGAAGGGCGCTTCGGCCAGTCGCCCTTCATCAACTTCCGCTGGTTGAAGGCGCCGGGCGAGGTTTATGGCCGTTCGCCGGTGATGAAGGCCCTGCCCGACATCAAGACCGCCAACAAGGTGGTGGAGTTGGTGCTGAAGAACGCTTCCATCGCCGTCACCGGCATCTGGCAGGCCGACGATGACGGCGTGCTGAACCCCGCCACCATCCGGCTGGTGCCCGGCACCATCATCCCCAAGGCGGTGGGCTCGGCCGGGCTGACGCCGCTTCAGGCGCCGGGGCGGTTCGACGTGTCGCAACTGGTGCTGGACGACCTGCGCGCCCGCATCCGCCACGCCCTGCTGGTGGATCGGCTGGGGCCGGTGAACGACCAGCGGATGACCGCGACCGAGGTTCTGGAACGTTCGGCCGAGATGTCGCGCATTTTGGGCGCCACCTATGGCCGGCTGCAATCGGAGTTGCTGACGCCGCTGATCCTGCGGGCCGTGGCGATCCTGCGTCGGCGCGGCGAAATCCCGGACATCGCCGTGGACGGCCGGCTGGTCGAACTTCAGTACCGCTCGCCGCTGGCCCAGGCCCAGGCGTTGCGCGACGTGCAGGCGACGTTGCGGTGGCTGGAGTCCGCCTCGGCGCTCGGTGCCGACGCCATGGCCACGGTGGACGCGCCGGCCGCCGCCCGCTGGCTGGGCGAGGCCTATGGCGTGCCGCCGACCCTGATCCGCGCCGCCCCCATCCAGCCCGTGACCGCCCAGGAGGTACCCAATGTCTGAGGCCGATCCCGGCTGGGACTGGTTCGAGAGCGCGCCGGTCCCCGCCGGGGACGATCCCGTTGCCCACTTCGCCCGCTGCTTCGCCACCCCGGACGGCCAGCGCGTGCTGGCCCACCTGCGCGCCATCACCACCGGCCGGGCGCTGGGGCCGGAGGCCAGCGCCGCCGCCCTGCGCCACCTCGAAGGCCAGCGCCAGCTGGTGCGCACCATCGCCGCGCTGGTTCGGCGCGGTCTTGAAGAAAACCGGGGAGCTTGCCCCCGGCGCCCTTGATCCCTTGATCCTTTGAAACCTGGAGAGACAGCCATGGCTGAACGCAACCCTCGGCCCGCCAACGTGCCGGAAAAATTCTGGGACCCCGAAACCGGCACCGTCCGGCTGGAAGACCTGCTCGCGTCCTATCAGGAGTTGGAAGGACGATTCGGCGTGCCCGACGTCCCCGACGGCTATCGGATCGGCTGCGATCACGGCCTGTTCGAACCGGACCCCGACATCAACGCCCGGCTGCATACCGCCGGTTTCACGCCGGAACAGGCCCAGCTTCTCTATGACCTGGCGGCCGAGCGGATGATTCCCATGCTCCAGGAGATGGCCGCCCAGTTCCAGTCCGACCGCGAGCTGGAACGGCTGGTCGACCACTTCGGCGGCGAGGACAAGTGGCGCGAAATGTCCCGCCAGCTCCACGCCTGGGCGCGCAAAAATCTGCCGCCGCCGGCGGTGGAGGGCTTGACCACCACCTATGAAGGCATCCTGGCGCTTCACCGCATGATGACCGGGAACGAGCCGCCGGCCATGCGGGGAATGGGCGGTTCCGGTTCCGCCACCGAGGCCGATCTTCAGCAGATGATGCGCGACCCCCGTTACTGGCGCGACCGGGACTCCGGCTTCATCGCCCGCGTCACCGAAGGCTTCCGCCAGATGTACCCCGACGGGATGCGCTGATCCGGCTTTCGGCGCCCGCCTCTCCTTAAGGGGTGGGCGCCGCGAGGCGACGCCGCGGCCCGCCACCGCTCCCGGATGGGGACAATCTCCCCGTTGCGGGTGTTGTTTCCCTGCCAACCGATACCACGTGTCATTTGATAACAAAGTCAGGAGAAGCGGCCATGGACGTTCCCTTGGAGATCGCCTTTCACAACATGGAGCCTTCGGAGGCGGTGGAAGCGCGGGTTCGCGAGCGGGTGGCCAAGCTCGAAAAACTTTATGACCGCCTGGTGAGTTGCAGCGTCGTCGTCGAGGCGCCGCATCGCCAGCACCGCACGGGCAACATCTTCCGTGTCCGCATCTATATGTCGGTCCCCGGCGGGGATCTGGTGGTGGATAAGGAGCCCAACCATGCCAAGGAGCGGTATTCCGGCCCGGATGTCTACGTTATCATCAATGACGCCTTCGACGTGGCCGAGCGCCGCCTGAAGGACTTCAAGGCCCGCCAGCGCGGCGAGGTCAAGACCCACGACATGCCGATGCACGGACACATCATGTCCATCGACCCCACCCAGGACATCGGCTTCCTGCGCAACGCCGAAGGCAGCCACCTGCGGTTCCACCGCAACGCCGTGATCAACGAGGACCTGGAAAAGTTCAACCCCGGCGATCCCGTCCACTATGTGGAAGCCATGGGCGACACCGGACCGCAGGCCAGCAAGGTCTGGCGCGTGCAATCCGAACATCAGATGCAACACCCGGTGGAATAGGGCTCTACGACCCCTTCCGTGTACGCCGCAAATGCGGCAGCGCGGCGGCGGAGCGGATGACGGGTTTGCCGTAAACGTGCGTGGGGGGCGGTTCGGTCGGCCCGCCCGCCCGCACCGGGCGCTCGGCGAAACGGCCCAGGCTGATCATCCGGTCGTACATCACGATGGCCCCGGCTATGCCGACGTTCACGCAGAACTTCATCGGGATTCTCACGACGTGGTCGCACCGCGCCACCATCTCGGGCGACAGGCTGCCGCGCTCCGGCCCCAATACGTAGGCGGCGCGCAAGGGATGGCGGAAGCTGGGCAACTCCACCGCCTCGTCGGTCAGTTCCACCCCCACGATCCGGCAGCCGCGCGGCAGTTGCAGCTCGGCGGCATCCTTGTAGGTGTAGAGCGGCATATGACCGGCGGCGTCCGAGGTGTCGACGAGGCGCATCTCCTTCATGTCGATGCCGGCCTCGATGATGAAGGCGAAGCTGGCGCCGAAGGCGTGGGCCGAGCGGACCAGAGTGCCGACGTTGCCGGCCTTCGAAATGCGCTCGGCGCCGATGGCA
The DNA here is from genome assembly GCA_035627075.1 of Azospirillaceae bacterium. Classification (GTDB taxonomy): domain Bacteria; phylum Pseudomonadota; class Alphaproteobacteria; order Azospirillales; family Azospirillaceae; genus DASPMK01. Next base: position 2,615 of record DASPMK010000119.1, on the reverse strand, counting down.
AAGTAGCCGCGCATGTCAGCCAAGGGGATGGGTTTCCAAAATCAGCCGGTTCTCTGGAACACGCTCATCACCCGATACGGCTCTTCATCTTCGAGAGGGTGCCGGTTCGGATGGCGTTCTTGATGCGGATATAATACGGCCCGGGCCGTGCCCTGTCGAGGGAGACCCGGCAGGCAGAGGGATGCCGGGAACGGGGCGCGGACCGTCACGACAGCCGGCTGTAGCGGGTGACCGAGCGGAAGTCCCGGCACGGGCCAGTGACGCGCCACACCACGCACCAGTTGCGCTGGTCCAGCACGGTGTAGTGGCCGCGCCAGCGGGTGCCGTCGCGCTCGATCTCCACAGTGGCGTCGCCGGTGGCAAGGTCCAATTGGTGGAACGGCTGGCCGTCGGGGAACTGCACTTCGGCGCGGGTGGGGGCGGGAAAGTCGAACAGCAGGCGGCGCACGGCGGCTACGGTGGAACGGCCGAACGACAGGCATCCCTGCTCCTCGTAGCGCATGGTCTGGCCCGACGGCTCGAATCGCGCGGTGCCGCGCAGATGGCCCAGCGCCAGGGGACTCTCACCCATGACCGACCGCTCCACCTTCCACACGCCGGTGAGGAAGGCGCGCAGGTTGGGCACGGGCCAAAGGCGTGGGATTGCCGACTCCACGGATTCCTCTAGTATCGCAGACTAATCAACTCGTAGCCCAAGCGCGGACGCTCCGCCAGAGAGAATGAATGCTAAAGCCCACGGATAAAATCGTTATCCTCACCGGCGCCGGCATCTCGAAGGAATCCGGCCTCGACACTTTCCGTTGCGCCGATGGGATCTGGGCCAAGGTCCGGCTGGAGGACGTGGCCACGCCGGATGGCTTCGTCCGCAACCCGGCGCTGGTTCATGAATTCTACAACCACCGCCGCCGCGAAGTGCAGAAGGAGGCGATTCAGCCCAACCCCGCCCACCACGCCATCGCGCGGCTGGAGCGGGAATGGCCGGGCGAGGTGCTGCTGGTAACGCAGAACATCGACGACCTGCACGGCCGCGCCGGCTCGACCAACCTCATCCACATGCACGGCGAGCTTCTGAAGATGCGATGCGAGCACTGCCGTGTCGTCTCGGAAATCCGCTCCGACCTGTCGGTCGAGGACGCGTGCGGGCGCTGCGGCCGCAAGGGCGGCTTGCGCCCCCACGTCGTGTGGTTCGGCGAGATGCCGCTGGAAATGGACCGTATCTACGACGCGCTGGCCGACTGCGATCTCTTCCTGTCCATCGGCACGTCGGGCAATGTCTACCCGGCGGCCGGCTTCGTACAGCAAGCCGGCATGTACGGCGCCCACACGGTGGAGCTGAACCTGGAGCCATCGCAAGGCGCCACCCTGTTCCGCGAAACCCTCTACGGCCCCGCCACCGAGATGGTGCCGGCCTTCGTGGAACGGGTGCTGGCCGAGACATGAGCCGCGCGGCGCTGCTTGCCGACCTTGCCGCCCGCGCGCGCGCCTGCCGCCTGTGCGAAGCGCACCTGCCGCTGGGGCCGCGCCCGACGTTCCGTGTATCCGCCGCCGCGCGGCTGCTGATCGTCGGGCAGGCGCCGGGGACCAAGGTGCATGAAACCGGCATCCCGTGGAACGACGCCTCGGGCGACCGGCTGCGGCAGTGGCTCGACCTCGACCGTGCGGCTTTTTACGACGAATCCCGCGTCGCCATCCTGCCCTCGGGCTTCTGTTATCCCGGTGTGGACAAGAACGGTGGCGACAAGCCGCCGCGCCCGGAATGCGCGCCGACGTGGCACCCCCTGTTCCGGGAACTGCTGCCGCAAGTGGAACTGACGCTGCTGGTCGGCTCCTACGCCCAAGCCTACTACCTCGGCCGCCGCCGCAAGCCGACGGTGACGGCGACGGTGACGGCATGGCGCGAATATCTTCCGGCCTTTCTTCCCACCCCGCATCCCAGTTGGCGCAACACCGCGTGGCTGCGGAAACACCCCTGGTTCGAGGATGATCTCTTGCCGGTGCTGCGGGAGCGGGTGCGGGAATTACTGGACGGCCCCTGACGCCTTCTCGAAAATATACAGCTTGCCGTTTTCGGGGATGGTGAATTTCGGCCCGGTGAAGCCCTGCCGCATCAGCTCCTTGCGCAGGAACAGCATGAAGCCGCCATGGCCGACGACCAGGGTGTTGCCGTCGCCCCGCGGCAGGATATCGTGGGCGAACCGCTTGACGTTACCGAGGAACTGGCGCTTGTTCTCAAGCAGCGACCGATGGGACGAGTACCACGCCAGCCGCACCAGCAGTTTCCACACGGAGAACGGCAGGCGGATGTCACGGTTCATCACCGCTCTGACCGTCATTTCGCGCAGCATCCCGGTGGCGATGATGTCGCCGCCGTAGATGCGTTGCGCTGTTTTCAGGGCACGCGGCAGGTCGCTGGAAAAGCACCGCTGCCATGCGATGCCGCCCAGATCGACAGACTTCTCCTTTACCTCCGCCATGTCGTAGCGGGCAAACCAGTCATTGAACTCCTTGGGGTTCAGCCACTTCTTTTCGGGCAAGCCCGTTACGACCTCGAAATGGCGCACCAAACCGATTTTCATCTCATTCCTGCGACGCAAGGATGCCGTTCCTCCGGCGAC
>DASPMK010000118.1:0-6431 GCA_035627075.1 Azospirillaceae bacterium | reverse complement strand
GGCATCGGGGCCGCCACCGGGGCCGATGGCGCTCCGGGTGTGACGTTGCCGCCCATCGGCACCCACGACTCCGACCCGACCGAGCCGTCCAGCACCACCGTCTCGCCGGTGGGTTCGGTGCCCGGCTTGAACGCTTCCCAGATGGCGCCCTTCTCGCCCGGCTGGGCCAAATGGCCGGTAGCCGGGTTGACCTTGACCAGCCGCACGCCGGGCGGCACGCGGAACGGCGTGGCCGGCTTGTCCTTCAAGGCGTCGGCCATGACTTCCTTGAACACCGGCACGGCGGCGAGACCGCCCGTCTCCTTGTCGCCCAACGACCTGGGCTGGTCGAACCCGACGTACAGCCCCACCGCCAGATCGGGCGAGAAGCCGACGAACCACGCGTCCTTGGCATCGTTGGTGGTGCCGGTCTTGCCGGCGAGCGGCTTGCCGAGCTGGGCGACGATGGTGGCGGTGCCGCGCTGGACCACGCCTTCCAGCATGGACACGATCTGATAGGCGCTACGCGGATCGGCGATCTGCTCGCGGGCATCGGGGGGCTGCGGCACGGCAAGGTCGGGCGACCACGTCACATTCAGGCATCCCGCGCACGCGCGCTCGTCGTGGCGGAAAATGGTGCGGCCATGCTTGTCCTGCACCCGGTCGATGAAGGTGGGCACGATCTTCTTGCCACCGTTGTCGAGCATGGAATAGGCGGTGACCATGCGCAGCACGGTGGTTTCGCCCGCCCCCAGCGCCATCGGCAGATAGGGCGGCAGCTTGTCGACGATGCCGAGCTTCTCGGCCGTGGCGGAAACCTTCTCCATGCCGACGGATTGGGCCAGCCGCACCGTCATGACGTTGCGCGACTTCTCGATGCCCACCCGCAGCGGCGTCGGGCCGTAGAACTGCTGGCTGAAGTTTTCCGGGCGCCAGATCGGCTGGCCATGGCCGGGATCGTATTCGAACGCCGCGTCGAGCACGAGGCTCGACGGGGTAAAGCCGTTGTCCAGCGCCGTCAGGTAGACAAAGGGCTTGAACGACGAACCGGGCTGGCGGATAGCCTGGGTGGCGCGGTTGAACTGGCTGATCTGGGCACTCCAGCCGCCGACCATGGCCAGCACGCGCCCGGTGTGCGGGTCCATGGCGACGAGGCCGCCCTGCGCCGCCGGAATCTGACGCAGCGCGAAGGAGTCACGGGGATAATCCTTGCCCTTGTCGTCCTTGGCCACCGCCTCCACCAGGACGACATCGCCCGGCTGCACGACGTCGGCGGGTTTTTTCGGCTCCGGCCCGACGCGCTCGCCCTCCAGCCACGGCCGTGCCCAGCGCAGTTCGGCCAGCGGGATGGTGCCGCGGCTGCCATCGGCGAAGCCGATGCGGGCGGCATCCGCCGCCACCTCCAGCACGGCGGCGAGCCGCCACGGATCGCTGCCTGCCGGGGGCGTGACCTTGGCGAGATCGCCCGCCCAGTTGGCAAGCCCTTGCAGCCGCATCACCGATCCGCGCCAGCCGTGGCGGCGGTCGTAGGCCAGCAGGCCGTTGCGCAACGCCTTGGTGGCGGTGGCCTGGATCTGCGGGTTGAGCGTGGTGCGCACCGACAGCCCGCCTTCATACAGGCTCTTTTCGCCGTAGAGCTTGGCCAGCTCGCGACGGACCTCCTCGGCGAAATAGTCGGCGGAGACGTATTCGGTTTCGTCGCGCCGGCGGGTCTTCAGCGGCTCCGCCTGGGCGGCCTGCCCCTCCTCCGGCGCGATCCAGCCGTCCTCGACCATGCGGCCGACCACCCAGTTGCGCCGACCGACGGCGGCCTCGTAGTGACGCTCGGGGCTGTAATTGGACGGCGCCTTGGGCAGCGCGGCGAGATAGGCGGCTTCGGCGACGGACAGCTCGTCCAGCGACTTGTTGAAATAGTTCTGCGCCGCCGCCGCGATGCCGTAGGAGCGGTTTCCCAGAAAAATCTCGTTCAGGTACAACTCCAGGATGCGGTCCTTGGAGAACGCCTGCTCGATGCGGACGGCGAGGATCGCCTCCTTGATCTTGCGGGCGATCGACACCTCGTTGGTCAGCAGGAAGTTCTTCGCCACCTGCTGGGTGATGGTGGAGGCCCCCACCGGCCGGCGGTCCGAGCCCAGGTTTTCGACGTTGGTCAGCACGGCGCGGGCCAGCCCCATGAAATCGAGCCCGCTATGTTCGTAGAAGCTCTTGTCCTCGGCCGACAGGAAGGCGCGGACGACGCGCTTGGGGATGGCGTTGATCGGCACGAAGAAACGCTTCTCGCTGGCGAATTCGGCCAGCAGGCGGCCATCGGCGGCGTGGACGCGCGTCACCATCGGCGGGTCGTAGTCGGCCAACTGCCGATAATCCGGCAGGTCGCGGCTGAAGTACTGAAGCGCGTAAAGCGCGCCGCCCACGCCGAGGATGGCCAGCATGAACAAGGTGAAAAACGCGTACTGGATCAGGCGTTTCATCGGGTACTCGCGAAGGCTGGCTTCGGTCGAAGAGGCCGCTTTACGTACAAACAGTCACGGCGCGGCTGCGGTTCAGGGCTTACCGCGACGCACCATGACGGGAGAAACCTACCACATAGTTCGAGAATGTGGCGCGGCCAAGGCTTATACAAGCCTTGCGCCTGGGATATGACGGGGACATGATCGGGCCGGCTCAGCGCCGCGCCGTGGCGAGCCAGGTGAAGTAGTCGTCCACCGAGCGCGACAGGGCGCGGGCCAGCTTCTGGCGGTGGTTTTCGGTCTTCAACAACTCCAGGTCGGCGGCATTGGAAAGGTAGCCCAGTTCGACCAACGCCGACGGCAGGTCGGGGCCCGTCAGCACGGCGAACCCGGCCGAGCGCAACGGCTTGGAAGGCAGCAGGCGCACCTCGCTTCCCAGCTCTCCCAGCGCCATGCTGGCGAAACGCTTGGATTGGTTCATGGTGTCGCGCTGGACGAGATCGATGAGAATCGAGGCAACCTCGTCGTTCTCCACCGACAGGTTGATGCCACCGATGGCATCGGCCCGGTTTTCCTTTTGGGCCAGCATCTCGGCCTCGCGGTCGGACGCCTTCTCCGACAGGGTGTAGATGGACAGGCCGCGCAGGTCGCCGGCGGGGTCGATATCGGCGTGCAGCGAAATGAACAGATCGGCCTCCGCCTCGCGGGCACGGGCCACGCGGTCGCGCAGGCGGACGAACACATCCTTGTCGCGGGTCAGCACCACCTTGTAGCGCCCGCCGATTTCAAGAAGGCGTTTCAACTCGCGCGCCACGTCCAGCGTAATGCTCTTCTCATAGGTGCCGTCGACACCGATGGCGCCCGGATCGACGCCGCCGTGGCCGGGGTCGAGCGCGATCACCGGCGACTTGCCGGCGGCGGGCGGAACCGGCGGCGTGTGGGTCGGCGGCGTGCGGGCCGGCGTCAACTTGCGGGGCGGCGGCGAGGACGGCGCCGGCAAGGCCGCCACCTGGGTCGGGCCGTTCACCGGCGGCGGTGGGGCGGCGGCGGACGCCGTCGCCGTACGCGAGCCCACCACCTGAGCCTTTTCGGCCAGGAAACGGTCACGCCCGACCGCCTCCAGATCGACCACCAGACGGGGGCCGTGGCCTTCGCGCGCCGGAATCAGGAAGGCCTCGCGCACCCGCGCCGGTCCGGTGAGATCCAGCACCACGCGCGAGGCGCCGGTGTCGGAGAGATTGTGGACGAAGCGCCGCACCACGCCGACCACGCGGTCGGCCGATGTCTGCGCCCGCCACATCACCTCCGGCAGTTCCAGAACCGCCCGGTAGGGGTCGGATTGGACCTTGACCTGGAAGGCTATGGGTTCGGACAGCTCCAGCACGAAGCGGGTCATATCGGGATGGATGCCGACGCGCGCGTCGGACACCACGGCGCCTGCCATCACCGCCGGCACGCCTCCGGCCACGGCCCAGACGAGGGCCGCGGCAAGAAAGACGATGAACCGGGCAAGGCGCGGCATGGACACGGCGACCCATCCAAAAGGGGTATCGGTGCCCATCAGATATACATGATGAAAATCAATATGTTCAATTGGAAAGGTCAGATGGCGTGTGAGACATTGCGGAGACCGCAACCGGGCCGCGACCAACGTCGGCGCGGAAATGCGCCCCGCCCCCCCCGCCACAATGCACTGACGCGACATCATCCGATGGAGTTCCGCCGATTTCTTTCATTGAGCTATGGGCTGGGTGCGTCTATGTTACCCCTGCGACATACCGCAATCCGCTAGTTTCCCCTGGAACAGGTTCCTTTTCCTGTGGGCGACGGTGGCGTCGCGCCCTTGCAGGCCTTGGTCAGGCGCTCCCGCCGAACCTTGGCGGCGTCGGCGTGGCGCTTTTGGATACCGCGGTCTTGAAACGAAACCTCGAAGCCGGTTTCGGCCGCAAGGCCGGAGCCCGGATGCCGTGAATCGACACGTCCTGGCTGCTGGCAAAGCGCCGTCACATGGAACCTGTCGGTCCGGCTCCGTACGCTTCGCTCAACGTAATGACGCGCCGGTCCGCCCTTTTGTCGCATGGGCGGGTTCGGGCGGCGTCATGGGGTATCTGTATGGCCAAGCGCATGCTGGTGGACGCCACGCATCCGGAGGAAACCCGGGTTGTCGTGGTCAACGGAAACAAGCTCGAAGAACTCGATTTCGAAATCGCGAGCCGCAAGCAACTGAAGGGCAACATCTATCTCGCGCGGGTGACGCGGGTCGAGCCCTCCCTTCAGGCGGCTTTCGTGGAATACGGCGGGAACCGTCACGGCTTCCTCGCCTTCTCGGAAATCCATCCCGACTACTATCGCATCCCGGTCGCCGACCGCGAAGCGCTGATGGCCGAAGAAGCCCACTATGACGAGGTGTCCGAGCCGGCCACCCCGCCGGTCGACGCCTCGGATGCCGGGACGGCCGATGGCACGGACGATGCCGGGGAGCACACGGCGGCGAACATCGAAGCCGCGATGGCCGAGACGTCGGCCGACGCGTTTGCCGAGGGTGGCGAAATTGCCGACCCGTCGGCCGGCGATGGCGACCATCATGGTGAAGCGCCCGACGCCAGCGTCGAAATGGTGGGAGGGGACGAGGACCTGGCGGCCGAGGAGGCCGCCACGCGCCGCAACCGCCGCCCGTTGCGCAGCTACAAGATCCAGGAAGTCATCAAGCGCCGGCAGATCATCCTGATCCAGGTGACCAAGGAAGAGCGCGGCAACAAGGGCGCGGCGCTGACCACCTATCTGTCGCTGCCCGGCCGCTACTGCGTGCTGATGCCCAACACCGGGCGCGGCGGCGGCGTCAGCCGCAAGATCACCAATCCGCAGGACCGCAAGCGGATGAAGGAGATGCTGAGCGATCTCGGCATCCCGGACGGCATGGCGGTGATCCTGCGCACCGCCGGCCTGGAACGCTCCAAGCCCGAGATCAAGCGCGATCTCGAATATCTGCTGCGCCTGTGGGACGACATTCGCGAACAGACGCTGAAGTCGTCCGCGCCGGCGGTGATCTACGAGGAAGCCAACCTCATCAAGCGCGCCATCCGCGACCTCTACGCCAGCGACATCGACGAGGTGCTGGTGGAGGGCGAAGCGGGCTATCGCACCGCCAAGGACTTCATGCGGATGCTGATGCCCAGCCACGCCAAGAAGGTCCAGCCGTACCGCGACGAGTCGATTCCGCTGTTCTTCCGCTATCAGGTGGAAACCCAGATCGACGCGATGCACAGTTCGGTGGTGCAGCTGAAGTCGGGCGGCTACATCGTCATCAACCCGACCGAGGCTCTGGTCGCCATCGACGTCAACTCGGGCCGCTCCACCAAGGAGCGCAACATCGAGGAAACGGCGCTCCGCACCAACCTGGAGGCGGCCGAGGAAATCGCCCGCCAGTTGCGCCTGCGCGACCTTGCCGGTCTCATCGTGATCGATTTCATCGACATGGAGGACCCGCGCAACAACGCCGCCGTCGAACGCAAGGTCAAGGAGGCGATGAAGATCGACCGGGCGCGTATCCAGCTCGGCCGCATCTCGCCCTTCGGCCTGCTGGAGCTGTCGCGCCAGCGCCTGCGCCCCTCCTTGCAGGAAACCAACTTCGAGCGTTGCCCGCATTGCGACGGCACCGGCATGATCCGCTCGGTCGAGTCGGCCTCGCTGCATGTGCTGCGCGCCATCGAGGAAGAAGGCATCCGCAAGCGCTCCACCGAGATCACGGTGTTCGTGCCGACCCGCGTGGCGCTCTACATCCTCAACCAGAAGCGCGACGCGCTGGCCAACATCGAGACACGCTACGGCTTTCGTGTCCTTCTCCAGGCCGACGACACCCTGGTCACCCAGCCGCTGCGGCTGGAGCGGATCAAGGCCCGCCAACCCGGCGAGGAGACGCTGGCCGCCATCACCGTCGACAAGGTGCTGGCCGCCGAGGCCACCCACCCCGAGGTGGAGGAGGAAGCCGACGAGGTCGAGGAG
>DASPMK010000117.1:0-6483 GCA_035627075.1 Azospirillaceae bacterium | reverse complement strand
GCCAGCACGAGGTGAAGAATTGGCCGGTGCTCGATCTCGGCATCCTCCCCCGCGTTGATGAGGCGAGTTGGGAGCTGGCGGTGGACGGGGCGGTCGAAAACCCGATCCGCTGGACCTGGAAGGATTTTCAGGATCAACCGGCGTTCGAGGATGTCTCCGACATGCACTGCGTGACCTCATGGTCACGATTCGACAATCGCTGGCGTGGCGTCAGCGCCCGCTATCTGCTGTCGGTGGTGCGGCCCCGGCATGATGCCCGGCACGTCGTCTGCCACTCCTACGACGGTTACACCACCAATCTGCGGCTGGAGGCTTTCGCCGCCGACGACGTGCTGCTCGCCACCCACTGGGAGGGCGAGCCGATCAGCCGCGACCATGGTGGGCCGGTGCGGCTGATCGTGCCCAAGATCTATCTCTGGAAAAGCGCCAAGTGGTTGAAGCGGCTGGAGTTCACGGCCGAGGACCGGCCCGGCTACTGGGAGGTTCGCGGCTATCACAACGAAGCCGATCCCTGGCGCGAGGAACGGTATTCGAGCTGATGGCGCGCGGGGACAGGGTGAGGGAACCCGGAGCCGCGTGGGGGCGCGTCAGGTCGCCGGGGAGATGACGCGGTTGGCGGGCAGCCAGACCGAGGCGGTGGTGCCGACTCCCACCGCGCTTTCCAGGCGGAAGGTGCCACCGTGCAGGTCGACCAGCGAGCGCACCAGCGGCAAGCCGAGCCCGGTGCCCTCGTTCTTGCCGCCCCAGGAGGTGGAAATCTGGCCGAAGGGGGCCAGCGCCTTTGAAATGTCCTCGGGCGCGATGCCGACTCCGGTGTCGGTCACGGCGATGAGCAGCCGTCCGTCCGGCTCCAACCGCGCCGAAAGCCGGACTTGGCCGCCCTCGCGGGTGAACTTGACGGCGTTGGACAAGAGATTGCTGATGATCTGCTTGATCGACCTCTCCTCCGCCCGCACCGGCGGCAGGCTGGGCGGCAGGTCGGTCACCAGGGTCAGCCGGTTGTCGTCGGCCCGGCCCCGCACCAGCCTGAGACACGTCTCGGCCACCCGGCCCACGTCGAGCAGGGATTCGGCCAGTTCCTTCTTGCCCGCCTCCATGCGCGACATATCGAGGATGTCGTTGATCAGTGCCAGGAGGAGATTGCCGCCGTCGTAGATGTCGCGCGAGAATTCCACGTATTCCGGCCGCCCCAGAGGCCCGAACAGCTCGTTCTTCAGCATCTCGGAAAAGCCGATGACGGCGTTCAGCGGCGTGCGCAGTTCGTGGCTGACGTTCGCCAGGAATTCGGACTTGGCGCGGAACAGGAGGTCGGCTTGCTCCTTGGCCAGTCGCAACGCCGCTTCGGCCTCCTTGCGTTCGGTGATATCCTCCACCGTCCCTTCGTAGTAGGCGATGCTGCCGTCCGACCCGCGCACCACGCGACCGCTCTCGGCGACCCAGATGATCGAACCGTCCTTGCGGCGAATCTCGGACTCGAAGCCGCGGACCACGCCCTCGCTCTCCAGGCGCTCCATGAACGTCTGGCGCCGCTCGGGGCTGGTGTAGACCTCGGCGTTGAGGTTCTGGCAGGTGGCGAGCAACTCGTCCGGCGTCTCAAAGCCCAGGATGCGGGCAAGCGCCGGGTTGGCGGACAGGAGGCGGCCATCGGGGATGCACTGGATGATGCCCTCGATGGCGTTCTCGTACATCTCCCGGTACTTGGCGGCGCTGTCGGCCAGCGCTTCGGCCATGATGTCACGCTCATCGACGCGGCGCGACAGTTCGTCGTTGGCCTCAGCCAGCGAAGCCACCAGTGCCGCCACGTCCTGGGCGCGTCGCTTGGCACCCCGCAGCATCGCCGTGAAGGTGGCCGTGAGGCCAAGCCCGACCACCAGCAGCAGATACGGCCCCCAGGTTTCCAGCGGGGTCGCCTCCGAGGTGGAGCGGATCGTCGCCTCCAGGCTGCGTCCGTCAAAGCGCAAGGGGCGGGTGAAAGTGACGGCGGCGGTGGGGGCGGTGCCGGCGTGATGCAGCACGGCTCCCGATTCGTCGGCGATCGCGAGGTCGATCCGAGCCGGAACGGGAGACTTTGCGTCGAAGGCGAACAGGTGTTCGGATCGGGCCAGAGACAGGATCGCGCCATCCGGCCCCGCCACGCCGCCGGGGCGGTGGATGATCACCCCGATCACGTCGCCCGGGACTCCCGTCAGCCGGTCGCCGCTGCCCGGCAGCATCACCAGACTGGGGCGGCCGGCGCTCCGGATCGTGCCTTCAAGCACCGGGACAAGGAGGCGGGCGGCGGCGTCGGGGTCGAAGGAAGCGTGGATCGGGGCGGCGTAGCGCGCGGCCGGCTGGCTGCCGCTGGTGGCCCGCGGCGCCCATATCATCATCTCAAGGCCGGGGTGGAGCGGCAGGATGTGTTCAACAAACAGAGTGAATTCCTGGGGGGTGACCTCGGCCGAGGCGCCGATCAGCGCGTCGACCGCGCTCGCCGCGTCCTCCAGGGCTTCCAGCCGCCCCTGGAGGACGGCCGCGGCGCGATCGGCGGCCGCTTCGACGTGATCGCGGCGGTACTGATCCACCTCTTTCAAGGCATAGAAGAAAAGGGCGATCGACAGGGCGGTGCCGATGATGGCGGCCACCGCCGCCAAGCGGCCGAGTGCCGGCAACCGACGGACGCGTTCGTGTTCGCGTGCGGCGTGCTCCATGTGCCTTGTTCGCGCCTCTCAAGCCCCTCGTAGCAGAGTCTCTCCCGGTCGCCGGGGCAAAGGGCGAACCGCTCCGTCATCTGATTCCGTTATTGGCGGTATTAAGGTTTCTGTGAACTCCCGGCTGTGGCCGGGCTTGGAATTTCTCCTGACAATGTAGCAGATAGATTGCTAAATGCTAATGAAGATTCATTCGGCTCGATGTCGGCCGCGGTGGATAAAAGAAAGGCGCCGCCCACCGATCAAGAGGGCGGCGCCTTTCTTTCCGGCGTTCAGGGATGGCGCCGCGTCAAGCGGCGCGGACCACCGACAGCCCCAGGGCGTCGAAGTTCGTCAGAATGTCCTGGAACTTGCGGACGTACTTGTTTCTGCAGGTTTCGAAGTCACCGGCTATGACCTGTTCGGCATTGCTCAACCTGGCGAATTCCTGGATGCGGTGGGCATTCTCCGACCGGTAAAGGGCAAGGGCACCGGTTTCGATCAAGCGATCGTCGTTCATCAGGATATCCCGCGCTCAGAGGGTGATTTTGTCGCAGGATATTAAATGCGGCGATGCGCCGCATCAAGAAACCTGTTGCGGTGCAACAGAAGTTTCACAGCCAAAGCGGGTTAGGAAAAATAGGTCAGCTCGCGGTCAGGCGCCCGTGCCCGTCAGCGCGGCTACCCGGTCGCGATCGGCTCTGAGCCGGGCCAGGTGCTGGGCCACGGCCAGGGACAGGTTGGGCGGCAAGTCCCGTTCGAGCGCCTGTTCGTAACGGCGCGCCGCCTCGCTCTCACCGCGCTCCACCTCGCGGATGATGGTTTGGCGGTTGCGTCCCAGGACCGTGCTCTTGAGATCGAGGAAGAAGCGGTGGGCGCTGCCCAGCATGGTGCCGCTGGCCTCGGGCGCTCCGCCTTCGGCCGCCACCAGCGTCTGCAGGTCGCGCACCATGGCGCCGCGCTGGGCCGACAGATCGTTGAACAGCAGCTTCAGGTCCTGGTCGTCGCTGTCTTCGGCGGCCTTGCGGTAACCTTCGTGGCTGTCCTCGGTGATCTGGATCAGATCGTTCAGCGTGTCGATAACCTCGTCGCGCGTCATGGCGCCCCTCTCCGGCGTATGCCCCGGAGGAGAACCGCGCCGACAGGGTCCGGGTTCCCGAAGCGGCGGCGGCCGGAAACCCTGGACCGGCCGCCGCCCCCACGAGCTTACTGCCGCCCGCGCGGCCCGCCGCGGTGCTGCATCAGTTGGTCAGCCACCTGCTTTTGCTCCGGCGTCAGCGTGTTGTAGAAGTCGGCAACCACCGGGCGGACGGTCTGCATCATGTTGGCACCGGCGGTGACGAAGGCCTCCATCCGCGCCATGCGATCGGGCAGGGCCTGGGGCGGGTTGTTGAAATCGACGGAGCCACAGGCCTGCTTCAGCGGCTGGGTCGAGCCCTTGACGGTGTCGGCCAGCTTCGTCCAGCCGGGCTTCTGCGCGTCGGTCAGGTTCAGCTTGGTCTCGGCGAAGGCGAGCGCCCCGGCCACCCGCGCATCGACATTTTCGCACATCATCTGCATGCGGGCCGGACCGCCCCAATGGGCACCCATCATGCCGTGATGTCCGCCAGGGCCGCCGGACTGGGCGACCACCGGGATGGCGGCGACGGCGATGGTGCCCAGCGCGGCGGTGGCGATCAGGATGCGTTTGACGTTCATGGCTGATTCTCCTGGTAACGAGAGGTGTTCGTGGTCTTGATGCCCCATGGTGCCGCCGCCCCGTTTCCGGATGATGTCGGAGAAAGCGGCATTCGGTAACGCTGTGTTGCACAAGCCGGGGCTGTTACCGTCCGTAACAAAAAACTTCGCGCGGCCCGCACGGCCCATGGCATGGTGAGGGCATGGAGAGGACGCCGCATCTGTTGGTGGTCGACGACGACCGCGAAATCCGCTCCCTGCTCTCCCAGTTCCTTACCCGCCATGGCTATCGCGTATCGACGGCCAAGGACGGGCCGGAGATGATGAAGGCGCTGGAGGCCGGGCGGATCGATCTGGTCATTCTCGACCTCATGCTGCCGGGCGAGGACGGGCTGAGCCTGTGCCGCCGGCTGCGCGCCGAGTCCACTACCCCGGTCATCATGCTGACCGCCATGGGCGACGAAACCGACCGCATCGTCGGTCTGGAGATGGGGGCGGACGACTACATCGCCAAACCCTTCAGTCCGCGCGAACTCCTAGCGCGGGTCAAGGCGGTGCTGCGGCGGGTGTCGCTGGCGGTGGCCGGCGGTGGACCGGCCGTGAGCGGGCGGGCGCTGGTGTTCGATGGCTGGCGGCTGGATATGGCCAAGCGCGAGTTGACCTCGCCCGACGGCGTGCTGGTGCAACTGTCGGCCGGTGAGTTCGACCTGCTGACCGCCTTCGCCGAACACCCGCAACGCGTGCTGACCCGCGATCAGCTTCTGGACCTGACGCGCGGGCGGGCGGCGGCCCCCTTCGATCGGTCCATCGACGTGCAGGTGAGCCGTCTGCGCCGCAAGATCGAGCCCGACCCCAGGGAGCCGACCTTCATCAAGACCGTGCGGGCCGGCGGCTATATCTTCACCCCCACCATCGTCGCCGTCTGAGGGAGGCCGATCCCATGGCGTGGTCCCGGATCATCCCCGACGGCATCGCCGCGCGCATCGCGCTGACGGTGGTGGTGACGCTGGTTGTGGCGCAGGCGCTCAGCGTGGTGATCCTTTTCGCCAGCCGGGGCCATCCCGAAGCGGGGGAGCATCCATCGGCGCTGCTGCGCCGGGTGGCGGCCATCGTTCAGTTCATCGAGAACACACCGGCCGCCGACCGGGGGCGGGTGCTCCAGGATTTCGATGACCCGGTGCTGACGGTCGAATGGCGGCCCGACCGTCCGGCACTGGGAGAGGATCGCGACGAATTTCCCTACACCTGGATTCGCCGCCGTCTGCGCGCGGCGCTGGACGATCCGGCACGGCCGATCCTGATCGCCGTGGAACGGCCGCCGCGTCTTGGTCCGCCCCTGCCGATCGGCGGCCATCGGGCGCACGAGGAGCGGCCGCATCTCGGCCTCGTCCGGGTGGGGGTGGCGCTGAAGGACGGTTCGTGGCTGACGTTCACCGCGTCGGACGAGCGCGACGGGCCGGTGCGGCTGGTGCCTTTCGTGGTGTGGATGGCGCTGATCGGCCTGTTGATCGTCGCCTTGTCGTGGTGGGCGGCACGGCGGCTGACGGCCCCCCTGGAGCGCTTCGCCCAGGCCGCCGAGCGGCTGGGGCTCGACGGCGACGCTCCGCCCTTGGAGGAGACGGGGCCGCGCGAGCTTCGGACCACCATCCGCGCCTTCAACCGGATGCAGCAGCGCCTCACGCGTTTCGTCGACGACCGCACCCAGATGCTGGCGGCCATCAGCCACGACCTGCGCACGCCGCTCACCCGGCTGAGACTGCGCGCCGAGCTGATCGGGGATGGGGAGCAGCAGCGCAAGATGCTGGCCGACCTCGACGATATGGAGGCGATGATCACCTCCACCCTGGCGTTCGCCCGCGACGACGCCCGCAAGGAGCCGCGCGCCGCCATAGATCTCGCCGACCTTCTGCAAAGCCTGGTCGAGGAGCGCGCCGACGCCGGGTTCGAGGCCACCTATGACGGGCCGGTGCACCGGGTCTTCTCGTGCCGGCCGATGGCGCTGAAGCGGGCTCTGGCCAACCTGATGGACAATGCTATCAACTACGGCGCCCGTGCGCGGGTGCGGCTGGAGGAGGGGGGCGGGCAGGTGGTGATCGACATCGACGACGACGGCCCCGGCATCCCCGAGAGCGAGCGGGAG
>DASPMK010000116.1:0-4994 GCA_035627075.1 Azospirillaceae bacterium | reverse complement strand
GGCCGTGGAAGGCACCGGAAAAGGCGATGATGCCCGGCCGGTTGGTGTGGGCGCGGGCGATCTTGATCGCGTTCTCCACCGCCTCGGCGCCGGTGGTCAGGAACATGGCCTTTTTCGGCCCGGCGCCGGGGGCGAGCTGGTTCAATTTCTCGGCCAGCGCCACGTAAGGCTCGTACGAGGTCACCGTGAAGCAGGTGTGGGTGACGGCGTCAAGTTGTTTTTTCACCGCCTCGATCACCTTGGGGTGGCGGTGGCCGGTGTTCAGGACGGCGATACCGCCACCGAAGTCGATGTAGCGACGGCCCTCGACGTCCCACATCTCGGCGTTTTCGGCGCGGTCGGTGAAGACCGGCAGCATGGAGCCGATGCCGCGTGGAATAGCCGCGATCCGGCGTTCCTGAAGCGATTGGTTGTTCATGCTATGATATTCCTCTCTTGAGGGTTGGTATTGGATCATCCAATACCAACGCAGAGATATTTTATTTCGAGGAAGTCCTCGATTCCGTATTTGGAACCTTCACGGCCGATACCTGACTCTTTGACGCCGCCAAAGGGGGCCACTTCCGTGGAAATGATACCCTCGTTGATGCCGACGATGCCGTACTCCAGCCGCTCGGCAACCCGCCACACCCGGCCGATATCACGGCTGTAGAAATAGGCGGCCAGCCCGAATTCGGTGTCGTTGGCCATGCGCACGGCTTCCTCCTCCGTCTCGAAGCGGAAGAGCGGGGCGACGGGGCCGAAGATCTCCTCGCGTGCCACCCGCATCCCCGAAGTGACCCCGGTGATGATGGTGGGCTCGAAGAAGGTGCCGCCAAGGGCGTGACGCTTGCCGCCGAGCGCCACCTTGGCGCCCTTGCCCACGGCGTCGCCGATCAACTCCTCGACCTTGTCCACGGCCTGGGCGTTGATCATCGGGCCTTGCTGAATTCCGGCATCGGCGCCGTTGCCGACCGTGATGGTCTGGACGGCAGCGGCGAGCTTGGCGGCGAAGGCGTCATACACGCCGGCCTGGACCAGCAGGCCGTTGGCGCACACGCAGGTCTGGCCCGAGTTGCGGTACTTGGATGCCAGCGCGCCCTGGACGGCGGCGTCGAGATCGGCATCATCGAACACGATGAACGGCGCATTGCCGCCCAACTCCAGCGAAACCTTCTTCACGGTGGCGGCGCACTGCGCCATCAGCAGCTTGCCGATTTCGGTCGAGCCGGTGAACGACAGCTTGCGCACCAGCGGGCTGGAAGTCAGTTCGCCGCCGATCGCCACCGGATCACGGCCGGTGACGATGTTGAGCACGCCCTTGGGCATGCCGGCACGCTCGGCCAACACGGCCAGCGCCAGCGCCGACAGCGGGGTGTCCTCGGCCGGCTTGACCACCACGGTGCAGCCGGAGGCGATCGCCGGGGCCACTTTGCGGGTGATCATCGCCGACGGGAAGTTCCAGGGCGTGATCGCCGCCACCACGCCGATCGGCTCCTTCAGCACCACGAGGCGCTTGGTGCCGGCCTGGGCGGGGATGACGTCGCCGTAGACGCGCTTGGCCTCTTCGGCGAACCACTCGACGAAGGAAGCACCATAGGCCACCTCGCCCCGCGCTTCGGTCAGCGGCTTGCCCTGTTCGGCCGTCATGATCTGCGCCAGATCTTCCTGGCTGGCCATGATCAACTCGAACCACTTGCGCAGGATCGCTGCCCGCTCCTTGGCGGTTTTGGCCTTCCACGGACCCCAGGCGGCGTGCGCGGAGGCGATGGCCTGGCGCGTTTCTTCCGCCCCCATGTCGGGTACCCGACCCAATTCCTGGCCGGTCGCGGGGTTGGTGACGGGGAAGGTGGCGCCCGACAGCGCGCCCATCCAGGCGCCGTCCACATAGGTCTGCGCCTGAAGCAGGCTCGGGTCGTTCAGCACCAGCATGACTCGGGGTAATCCTTCTCGGGGGGTGGTTGGAGAGATGTTATCATGTTTAATAATTTAAACAAGAGTGGTCGCGCGGTGTAGGGTTTTTGATGACGGGATCAAGGGTTTGGGTTATGCCGTTGGTCAGGGTGGGTATCGTTCCCAAGTTTAAAAAATCGAACGCATGCGGATTTCCGGAAGGGGAGGCTGCCAATGGATTTCGACGTCGGCGCGCGCCTGAAGCTGGTGCGGGAGGGCGTCGGGCTTTCCCAGCGCCAGTTGGCGCAGCGGGCCGGGGTGACCAACGGAACCATCTCGCTCATCGAGCAGAACCGTTGCTCGCCGTCGGTGGCGTCGTTGCGCAAGGTGCTCCAGGGCATTCCGATGACGCTGGCCGAGTTCTTCAGCCCCGACGGCCTGCCGCCGCGCGAGCAGATTTTCTTTCGCCAAGAGGAGCTGGTCGAGTTGACCGGCATTTTGAAAGGCAATGTCGGCTCCATCTCCTTCCGGCAGGTGGGCGACCTGCGCGGCCGCAATCTTCAGGTCCTGCACGAACGCTATGCGCCGGGGGCGGATACCGGCCGCACCATGCTCCAGCACGAATCGGAGGAGGGCGGTATCGTGGTGAAGGGCCGGATCGAACTGACGGTGGGTGACCGGCGGGAAATCCTGGGGCCGGGCGACGCCTACCTCTTCGACAGCCGCACCCCCCATCGCTTCCGCAACATCGGCGACGAGGACTGTGAGATCGTCAGCGCCTGTACGCCGCCGTACCTGTAAGAGGAGAGGCGGGGGCGCCCGTACGCGCATTGCCTCGGACATGAGCGCCTCGGAAGTCAGTCCTTTCCCCCGCCCTGCAACCGCTCGCCGCGCCGCCGCAGTGCCTCCATGGTGGCGAGCATGAGCACCGAGAACACCGTCAGGACCACCGCCGCCGCCGTGATGGTGGGACTGATGTTCTCGCGGATGCCGCTGAACATTTCGCGCGGCAGGGTGCGTTGCTCCGGCCCGGCGAGCAGCAGCGCCACCACCACCTCGTCGAACGACGTGGCGAAGGCGAACAAGGCGCCCGAGGCGACGCCCGGCAGGATCAAGGGCAGGACCACCTTACGGAAAGCCAGGATCGGCGGGGCGCCGAGACTGGCCGCCGCGCGGGCCATGTTCATGTCGAAGCCGTGCAGGGTGGCCGACACGGTGATCACCACGAACGGCGTGGCCAGCGCCGTGTGCGCCAGGATCAGGCCGAGATAGTTGCCGGTCAGCCCCAGGGGGGCGAAGAAGAAATAGACGCCCACGCCGGTGATGATGGCCGGCACGATCATCGGCGACAGCACGATGCCCATCACCAGCGGTTTCAGCCGGCTGTTCCACTGCGCCAGTCCCAGCGAGGCGAGGGTGCCGAGGATCATCGACAGGATGGTCGAGGCAATGCCGACGATCATCGAGTTCTTCACCGACAGCATCCAGCGGTCGGAGGTGAAGAAGTCCGCGTACCAGCGCATGGAGAAGCCCGGCATGGGGTAGGTCAGGAAGGTGCCGGAGTTGAACGACAGCGGCACGATCGCCAGGACCGGCGCCATCAGGAAGGTCAGCACCAGGGCGGAGATGACGATCGTGGCGCGAAAGCCCAGCCACTGGGACAGGGGTTGCGGACTGTGATTGGTGCTCACTTGATACCTCCCGTGGTCGGCTTGGCGTGGACCAGCCGGGCGTAGACGCCGGCCAGGATCAAGGTGGCGACCAGCAGCACCGCGCCCAGCGCGGCGGCCATGCCCCAGTTGACCGTGTCGGTGACGTAGAAGGCGATGAAGTAGCTGATCATCTGGTCGGCCGCCCCGCCCACCAGGGCCGGGGTGATGTAGTAGCCGATGGCCAGGATGAACACCAACAGGCACCCCGCGCCGACACCCGGCAGGGTCTGCGGGATGTAGATACGCAGGAAGGCGGTGGCCGGCGATGCCCCCAGCGAGGTGGCGGCGCGGACATAGGCCGGCGAGATCGACTTCATGACGCTGTACAGCGGCAGGATCATGAAGGGCAGCAGGACATGCGTCATGGCGACGAACACGCCGATGCGGTTGTAGATCAGCCGCACCGGCTGGTCGATCAGCCCCAGCCACAGCATGGCGCCGTTTACTAATCCCTCGTTCTGCAACAGGACGATCCAGGCGGCGGTGCGCACCAAAAGCGACGTCCAGAACGGCAGCAGCACCAGGATCATCAGCAGGTTGGCGGTCTTCGCCGGCAGGTTGGCCAGCAGCCACGCGACGGGGAAGCCCAGGACAAGGCACAGCGCCGTCACGCCCAGGCCGATCTGGAAGGTGCGCGCGAACACGTCGATATAGATGGCGGTGTCCTCGGGCGCCCGGATGACGGTGCCGTCGGCGTCGTGATGACGGTCGAGGGCGGCCAGCAGGTAGAAGTCGGTAACCGGCCCCGAGGCGCGCTTGATGGCGGCCCAGGTTTCGCGCCTGCCCCAGTCCGCGTTGGCGGCGAGGAACGCGTCCCTGGCCTGCCCCTCGGCCGGGGCGGCCTTCAGCGCGCGGGCGGTGTTGACCAGCAGCGAGCGGAAACCGTTGATGTCGTAGTTGAGCCGCTTGGCGGGGGTGGACACGGTGCCGTCCTCGCGGGCTTGGCGAAGGTCGGCGGCCAAGGCGGCGAACGCCTTTTCGCCCGGCACGTCCTTGCCGTCCCAGGTGGCGAGAGCGGCGATGGTGCGCGGCAGGGTGCGCGGCACGTCGGTATCCTCGACCGAGCGCCACAGCATGCCGCCGATCGGCACCAGGAAGGTGAAGGCGAGGAACAGCAACAGCGGCGCGACCAGCGCCAACGCCTTGAGGTGTCGGGCGCGCTCGGCGCGCTTCAGGCGGACCTTGAGCGGGACTTCGGATTCGACGAACGCGATCATGGCGGATTCCTGAAGCGGGTGCGGGGAGCTTTTGGCTTCCCGCGTCTTGCGGCTTATACCGACGAGCGATTGAAATGACTTTTCAATCGCTCGTCGGTCGCCGCGACCGCGGCGGCGCGCCCGCGTGGGCGCGAAAGCCAAGCGCGCGGAGGCGCGCGCCCGGCGTTTGAGGGCAAAGGCGAGTCCCTTCAGG
>DASPMK010000115.1:0-12370 GCA_035627075.1 Azospirillaceae bacterium | reverse complement strand
CCTGAAGGGACTCGCCTTTGCCCTCAAACGCCGGGCGCGCGCCTCCGCGCGCTTGGCTTTCGCGCCCACGCGGGCGCGCCGCCGCGGTCGCGGCGACCGACGAGCGATTGAAAAGTCATTTCAATCGCTCGTCGGTATCAGACCCCGTTACCGACGGCTTTCGAAGGACTACGAGGAACTGCCCGAGGTCGCCGAGACGATGGTCACCCTGGCCGCTATTCGCCTCATGCTGCACCGCTTGGCTCACCCCAACCGAAAGCGTCTGCCCCCGCCCTGACTTTCAAAACGGGCAGTCAGAGGCTGTCCGAGAGAAGGCTTTTCGGATTTGAGCTAAGGCCGTGATGGTGCTGTGAGCCGCTTCATCAAGATCCGGCTCATCGCCATGTAGATGAACGTCTCCCCCGATTCCGGCTACCTCTCGTAGTCGCAGGACAGTCTGCGGTTGGTGACCAGCCACGCGAATGTTCTCTCCACCACCCACCGGCGCGGAAGGACGTGAAAGCCTTTTGGCAACTCGGGCATATATTCGCCGTAGAGCAGGTGGCGTCGGCTGAAGTTGATCCACCAGTGCTTGACCACTTCAATCGTCCAGCCCAGCGTGTCCTTGGCCCACGCACGCAGGCCCTGATAGTGGGTATCGGCCCAGACCAGCACGATGGTTGGGAATACCAAATGAAGCCATTGAAGCAGAAGCATGCCGCCAACCTTGTCGTGAAGATCGGCGGGATGGACTTTGACCTTGAGGACGGTGCCTTCCGTATCGACCAGCGCTTGGCGTTTTCGCCCCTTGATCTTCTTGCCGCCATCATAGCCGCGCGGGCCGCCGGATTGCGTCGTCTTGACCGACTGGCTGTCGATGACCGCCGCCGTCGGCAGCGGCTTGCGCCCGCGCTTGGTGCGATACTGCTCGCGAAGGACTTGGTTGATCCGTTCCCATTTGCCGCTCCGGCGCCACTTGCTGAAGTGGTCGTATACCACCCGCCAGGGTGGCAGATCGTGCGGCATCATCCGCCAGGAAATCCCACCGCGCAGGACATAGAAGCAGCCATCAAGAATACGGCGCAGTTCGTACGTGCGGTTCGCTCCCCTACGCTCGCTCGTGACAAACAATCCGGCGATCAGCTGCCACTCTTCGTCTGTCAGATCGGTTGGATATCGTTTCGAGGACATGGCCCGTCACCATCATGGCTGTACGCTCCGTCACCGGACTACAACAGAGCACTTTCAAAATGATGGCGGACAGACCTATCCTTGGATTTGCGCAAAGCTCAAGCGGACAGCCTCTCAGGCCGCATAACCCGGTGTCTACTTCGTCGGGGGAAGCTCAAATCACAGCGATCGGAAGATCGTGGCCAACCGGGCGTCTTCGCCGGCATCGACCAGGGCGGCAAGAGCGGCGAGCAGGCCCATTTCTTCCTTCTGAATATGACAGGCCTCGCGCTCGATCAGCTCCTGGGCCAGTTCGTGGAACTGCTTCCAGCTTTCCGGCGTGATGGTCCAGGCCGCCAGCGCGTCATGGGCGATACGGGCGATGTCGACGGCCACCGGCAGGATGGCATCGTGCTCCGCCTTCAGCATGTAGGTCATGCCGACCTGCCCCAAATTGGCCAGCAGCGGGAAGAGATGCTCCTCTTCGAAACCGAAGTGGCGACTGATCTCGCGGTTCAGGGATGCCTCGGTGTTGGACAGGGTCAGACGTATTTCGGGATCGGCCAGATCGGGAGCTTTCTTGGCTCCATGGCGGTCCAACAGCGTCTCCAGTGCCTGGAGGAGTTCAATCGTCGCCATGTGCTCGTCGTGCAACAGGCGGCCGGTCTGAGAGTCGAAGTGAAGCATGGCGTTTCCCGATCAAAGGGTTTGGAGGATCAACCGCCGCGCCGGCAGACCAACGCCCGCCGGTAAAGGATCGCGGCGAAGACGGCGAAACTGAGTGCGGCGACAAGGCCTAGGACGGCGGCGACACGGACGAGCCACTCGCTGCCCACGACCACGGCGACGGTCAGCACGGCAACGGCCGCCAAATGGGCCATGCCATGAATTTTCAAGGGCATCTCGGGCGTGAGCGCTGAAACCAGCGGCGGGCGGGCGCCCGGCACCGTCAGGTGCGCCTGCGCCAGGATCGGCATGATGCGCTGAAGGAAGCCGAACAGGCTGGTGAGCAACCAACCCGGCACCAGCAACACGCCCAGGAGGGTGGCCCAAGGCGATGGCACCAAGTCCAGGGAGAGTGCCGCGGCCAGCATCAGGCTGGCGACAAGCAGGCACCAGCCGGCGCGTATCAGGAGGAAGGACGGCCCCAGTTGCTTCTTCATGCGGCGCTTGATCACACGGGTCATGGCCGTGATGTGCAGCAGCGCCGCCGCCAGACCCAGTACTGCCCCGCCGGCCATCGCCAGCGGTACCCCGGCAAGCCCGCCGAGGAGCGTCAGCACGAGGCCCGCCGCCGCCAAGGCCAGCACCCATTGGCCGAGCCGCCGGTCGGGGGCCTGCGCCAGCGCCAACATGGGCACCAGTATGGTGCTGAACCCCAGCACCAGCATTCCCATGAAACCATAGGCCGCCACCGCCGCATGGGCACCGGCCGCCGCGAGATGGTCAGGCAGGAAACCGCGCTCCCAGTCCACCAGCAGGATGAGGCCGAGGACGATCGTGGCGATCAGCGACACCAGCGCCACCTGAACGTGGCGGCGGACCAGCGGCATGGCGGCGGCGCCGCGCAGGTTGTCGGCCGTCAGCATGGCAAACAGCGTAAGACCGGCGGCGACCAGCGCCGCTCCGGCGTGGGTGGCGGCATCCACGCCCACCGCCAGCCCGCCGGTAAACAGGGCGACGCCGGGCGACGCCAGCCAGAAGCTGGTCGCCGATCCCCTGACCGAGCGCACCGGCCGGGCGGTCGCCATCGGAAGAAGCTGATAGCCGGCCCCCATCGCGGCCATCGCCAACACGCCCAGGGTCATAAGATGCAACGCCGCCACCACCGCTCCCTTGCCACCGAGATGGCCGGCAACGGGGTCGCGACTCAAGGCAAGAACCAGCCACGCAGCGATGTTGAACGTAATCGCCGAGGCGAAAAATCGGAAAGGAATCGCCGCTGGAAGCAAGCGATCCAACGACCCAGCGGCCATGGATGGAGAGAATGCCAGCGACATTTTCTTGATCCTGAACAGTGCAGCGACAGGGGTGCGCTTTCTGTTTTAGGATCATGCCAGGATGCGGCGGGGTTTACTTGACCACCATCAAGCGTGGCCAGGTTTTTTCCACCATCAGGCGGGAATAAGGGTGAGCTTTAGGCGAACCTCACCGGCTTCGCTCTCCAACCGCTCCCATGTCCACCCGCGATCGGCCAGTTCGGGAAACAGCATCATGGGCTCGCGCTCCAGCCGCACCTCCAGCCGGTGGACGCCGCCGCCATCAATGCGCTTCAGAATGCGAAGCAGCGGTTCGGGCGGTTCCAGTCCGCACAGGTCGAGTTGCGTGCCGTCGTTGTCCGCGTCGGATTCGGCGGGTTTTGGTGCCAGGGTGCCGGCGGCCGGCTGGTGGCGGAATACAATGCGCCAATGGCCGGCGGCGAGCGGTCGGGCCACCGACGGAAAGCCCATTTTCTCCAACTGACGGCGCAACGGCTTGGGGTCGAAAGGAGCGTCCACCACCAGGAAGCCGCCGGGTGGGATATCGCGGCTGCGAGCGACGACATCGGCCAGGGGATGAATGCCCTCGGCAAGGATCGGACGCACGTCGAACGGCGGGACATCGGTCTTTTCGGCCGCCTGGAACCAATCAGATTGCGACATCGGATGCCTCCGCTCAGTAGAAAAATCTAATGTTCCAGCACAATAAGACATAAAGGCTGGCAAACTTCACGTCCACTATCCGTGCCGTCGGTGATTTTGCCGATAAATTTCCCAACACTGCTTGACGCGGGTCAAGTGGAAATGCCGAAAAGCGAGCTGTGATAAGCCTCAATAGTTCATAGCCGCACATCGGGTAGGTTTTTCCTTCGGTGTGATAACGAATAAATCGAATGAGGCGGCAATGTCCGGGATCGGTACTTTCTTCCGTGTGGGAGGACGCCTGGGCGCCCTGTTGATCGGCGCCCTGATCGCCCTTGCCGCCCCCGATTCGGCGGCGACCGGCAGCCGGCTCGACGCGTCGCTTGCCAAGGTGCGGCCAGCCGACCTGTTCGCTGGTGCCGACCGCTTCGGCTCGATCCAGGAAGGGGCGCCGCTGGCGCCGGTGTACCGGGGTGGGGAACTCCTGGGCTATGCCTATCTCACTTCCGATTTCGTCAACACCACGGGCTATTCCGGGCGGCCGATCGACATCGTGGTCGGGCTGAAACGCGATGGCGTCGTCGCCGGCGCCAAGATGGTCGACCACCACGAGCCCATTGTGTTGGTCGGCATCCCGATCAAGCGCATCACGGACTTCATCGACGGCTATGTCGGCCGCAACGTCCTGGAACTGGCCTCACAAAGCGCCACATCGCCGCCGGTGGACATCGTGTCGGGCGCCACCGTAACGGTGATGGTGATCGGCGACTCCATCATTCGCTCCGGCCGCAAGGTGATGCAGACCCTTGATCCGAGTGGCGTGCCAACCACGGCCGTGCCGGCGGTGAGGAAAAGCCTGGATACATCCCGCAGCGACGTTGTCGATTGGGCGACGCTGCTCGGTGACGGCTCGGTGCGCCGGCTGGCCCTGACGGTCGGCGAGGTCAACGCCGCCTTCGAGAGAACCGGCCGGCAAGAAGCCATCGCGCGAGCCGAGCCCGGAGCCGTCGACGAACTCTTCATCGATCTCCACGCCGGTCTTGCCACCATCCCGACGGTGGGGCGCAGCCTGCTGGGCGACGCCGAGTACGAAGCGATGACGCGGCGCCTCAAACCTGGCCAGCACGCCATCGTCGTGGCAGGACAGGGGCGGTACTCGTTCAAAGGCTCGGGTTACGTGCGCGGCGGCATCTTTGACCGTTTCGAGTTGATCCAGCGCGATGCCTCGACCCGCTTTCGCGACAAAGGCCACAAGCGGCTGGGCTCAATTGCCGCCGACGGCGCCCCGGATTTCCCGGAAGTCGGCCTGTTCATCCTGCCGGAAGGGACGGAGTTCGATCCGGCCGAACCCTGGCGCCTGCAACTGCTGGTGCAGCGGGCAACCGCCGCCATGGAGAAGGCGTTCGTCACCTTCGATCTTGCTTACCAGCCCCCGGGAAAGTTCTTGAAGACGGAAGCCCCGACAGCCGCGCCGGCCCCGGCCGTTTCGGCCCCGGACGCTCCCGCCGAGATTCCGCTGTGGCAGCGCATCTGGGATAACCGGCTGACCGACATCGCCGTGCTGCTGGTCGCCATCGTCGGGCTGACCGGGATCTTCTTCTTCCAGAATCAGTTGGCGAAGCGGTCGAAGCTCTACGAGAGGGTACGGCTGGGCTATCTGGTGTTCACGCTGGTCTGGCTCGGCTGGTACGCCCACGCCCAGCTTTCCGTGGTCAACGTGCTGACCTTCGTCACCGCGCTGCGCGGCGACTTCCGCTGGGACTACTTCCTGATGGACCCGCTGGTGTTCATCCTGTGGTTCTCGGTGGCCGGCGCCATGCTGTTTTGGGGACGCGGTGCCTTCTGCGGCTGGCTGTGCCCGTTCGGCGCCTTGCAGGAACTGGCGTCGAAGGCCGCCCGGCGGCTGGGTGTCCGGCAGATCAAGGTGCCGTTCGGGCTGCACCAACGGCTATGGCCGATCAAGTACATGATCTTCCTGGCGCTGTTCGGCCTGTCGCTCCATTCGCTGGGCACGGCCGAGAAGGCGGCGGAGGTCGAGCCGTTCAAAACCGCCATCATCCTGCATTTCCTGCGCGACTGGTGGTTCGTCGTCTTCGCCGTGGCGCTGCTGGCCGCCGGCTTGTTCATCGAGCGGTTCTTCTGCCGCTACCTCTGCCCGCTGGGGGCGGCGCTGGCCATCCCCGCCCGGATGCGGATGTTCGACTGGCTGAACCGCTACCGTGAGTGCGGCAACCCCTGCCACCGTTGCGCCACCGAATGCCCTGTCCAGGCCATCCACCCCGATGGCCGGATCAATCCCAACGAATGCATCCAATGCCTGCACTGTCAGGTGCTCTACCACCATGACACCAAGTGCCCGGTGGTGATCCAGACGCGCCAGAAGCGCGAGCGTCAGGGCCTTGCCCCACGCTCATCCAAGACGTCCGAACCGGCGGCCCGCGCCGCCGTCCTTTCCACCGATCCTGTCACCGGCGCGCTGAGCGCCCGGCCGCAGTAACCCTGACCGACACGGTCAAGAAGAACCCCCAACGGGGACCCATGAAGGAGCAAGGCATGTCGAACGAAAAGGACAAGGCGACAGGGATGAACCGCCGCGAACTCCTGGGCGGATCCGCCAAGGCGGCGGCGCTGGCAGGTCTTGCTGGCGCGGTCGGCGGCGGTGCTGCGACCTCGGTCGCCGGAACCTCGCTGTTCGGCGTCTCGACGGCGCACGCCGCGACCGCCGGAAAGCAGAGTGCCGAGGTCAAGCCCGGCGATCTTGACGAGTATTACGTGTTCCACTCCGGCGGCCATTCCGGCGAGGTGCGGATCATGGGCGCACCTTCCATGCGCGAGTTGATGCGGATTCCCGTGTGGAACCGCTGCTCCGCCACCGGCTGGGGCCAGACCAACGAGAGCCTCAAGATTCTCACCGAGAACCTGCTGCCGGAAACCAAGAAGTTCCTGGAAAAGCGTGGCGGCAACTACCTTAATGGCGACCTGCACCACCCGCACATGTCGTTCACCGACGGCACCTATGACGGGCGCTATCTCTTCGTGAACGACAAGGCCAACACCCGCGTCGGCCGTATCCGCTGCGACATCATGAAGCCGGACGTGGTGATCGAGATCCCGAACGCTTCGGCGATTCACGGATTGCGTCTGCAGAAGTATCCGCGCACCGGCTACGTCTTCGCCAACGGCGAGCAGCGCGTGCCGACGCCGAACGACGGTAAGAACCTCACCGACACCAAGAAGTACAAGTCGCACTTCACCGCCATCGACGGCGATGCCATGAAGATCGCCTGGCAGGTATGGGTCGATGGCAACCTCGACAATACCGACGCCGATTATCAGGGCAAATACGTCTTCTCGACCTGCTACAATTCCGAAGAAGGCGTCACCGCCGCCGAAATGACCTCGGGCGAGCAGGACTGGGTGGTCGTCTTCAACATCAAGCGCATCGAGGAGGCGGTGAAGGCCGGCAAGGTCGAGGTTGTCAACGGCGTTCCCGTCGTCGACGGCCGCAAGAACTCGCCCTACACCCGCTATATCCCGGTACCGTCGAACCCGCACGGCTGCAACATGGCGCCGGACGGCATCCATATCACCATTGCCGGCAAGCTGTCACCGACCGTCACCGTGCTGGACACCCGCCGGCTCGATGACCTGTTCGACGACAAGATCAAGCCGCGCGACGTGGTGGTGGCCGAGCCGAAGCTGGGCCTCGGGCCTCTGCACACCGCTTACGACGGCCGGGGCAACGCCTACACCACCCTGTTCCTCGACAGCCAAGTGGTGAAGTGGAACATCGACAAGGCCATCCGCGCCTTCAAGGGTGAGAAGGTCGACCCGATCCTCCAGAAGCTGGACGTGCATTACCAGCCGGGCCACCTGCATTCCTCCATGGGGCAGACCAAGGAGGCCGATGGCAAGTGGCTGATCGTGCTGAACAAGTTCTCCAAGGACCGCTTCCTCAACGTCGGCCCGTTGAAGCCGGAGAACGACCAGCTCATCGACATCTCGGGTGACGAGATGAAGCTGGTGCATGACGGCCCGACCTTCGCCGAGCCGCATGACACGCTCATCGTCCACCGTTCCAAGGTCAACCCGCGCTCGACCTACGACCGCAACGACACTTTGTGGGAAGAGGCGCGCCAGCAGGCCAAGAAAGACAGTGTGAGCCTGGAGGAGGACGCCAAGGTCATCCGCGACGGCAACAAGGTCCGCGTCTACATGTGGTCGCGCGCCCCAGCCTTCGGCCTGGAGGATTTCACGGTCAAGGAAGGTGACGAGGTCACCGTCTACGTCACCAACATGGACGACGTGGACGACCTGACCCACGGTTTCACCGTGACCAACCACGGCGTGTGCATGGAGGTTGGCCCGCAGGCCACGGCGTCCGTCACCTTCACCGCCGACCGTCCGGGCGTCCACTGGTATTACTGCCAGTGGTTCTGCCACGCGCTGCACATGGAAATGGGCGGCCGCATGATCGTCGAGCCGCGCGCGGCGTAAGGCACCCGGTGACGTCGGCCCGGCCTTGAGTGAGGCCGGGCCGACGCTCCGCCGATATAGGCTCAAGGGATCTTTTTAGATGCCACAGGCAACCCACTGGATCGCGGTCGGCATGGCCGGGCTGGCTTTCGCGGCACTGACCGCCGGCCCGGCGCAGTCGGCCACCGTCGCGGTGTCCCCCGGCGGTTTCGCTGCCGCGCTCGCCGCCGCCTCGGCCGGAGACACGCTGGTGCTGGCTTCCGGCGTCCATGCCGGGCCGGTGGTCATCGACAAACCCCTGACACTGACCGCCGAGCCCGGCGCCATCCTCGACGGACGAGGCGACAAAAGCACGCTGACCATCGCGGCGCCCCACGTCACCGTGCGCGGGCTGGACGTGCGCAACTCCGGCACCAGCCTGATCGACCAGCACTCCGGCATCTTTCTGGGCAAGGAGGCCAAGGGGGCGGTCGTCGAGGACAACCGGCTTCAGGGCAACCTGATCGGCATCTACGTCTGGGGGGCGGGCGACACGCTGGTCCGCCGCAACGATATCGTCGGCCGCACCGACCTGCGCCAAAGCGAGCGTGGCAACGGCATCCAGGTGTGGAACGCGCCGGGCGCCCAGGTGCTCGATAACACCATCCGCCACGGCCGCGACGGCATTTTCGTCACCACGTCGAAGAACAACCTGTTCCGCGGCAACCGGATGGAGCAGGTGCGGATCGCCGTCCACTACATGTACACGAACTATAGCGAGCTGTCGGAGAACGTTTCCATCGGCAACGATGTCGGCTTTGCCGTGATGTTTTCCAACAACCTCGTGGTGCGCGGCAATCTGTCCCGCGCCGATCGCGACCACGGCCTGCTGCTGAACTACGCCAACGAGGGCCGGATCGAAGGCAACATCGTCCAGGGCAGCTTCGAACAGGCGCGCCTGGAGGACGGCGCGCGCGCCCCGGCCGACGCCGACATCCCGAGCGAGGTCGAAACACCCGGCGAGGGCAAACGCTTCGGCACCTGGAAGTGCGTGTTCATCTATAACGCCAACAAAAACCGCCTGTCGGGCAATCGGTTCGAGGGCTGCGAGATCGGCGTCCACTTCACCGCCGGTTCGGAGCGCAACGCCATCACCGGCAACGCCTTCGTCAACAACCGCACCCAGGTCAAGTATGTCGGCACCCGTCACCTGGACTGGTCGGCCGACGGGCGCGGCAACTTCTGGAGCGACAACGCCGCCTTTGACCTGAATGGTGACGGCCTTGCCGACGAGGCCTACCGGCCCAACGACGTGGTCGACCGGGTGATGTGGAGCTATCCCATGGCCAAGCTGCTGATGAACAGCCCCGGTGTGCAGGTTATTCGCTGGGCGCAAAAGCAGTTTCCGGCGCTGCATCCCGGCGGCGTCGTCGACTCCGCTCCGCTGATGAACCCGCCGCCGCTCGTCCCGCCCCCATCCTCGGCCGCCACTGTCGCCGACGCCGCTCACCGGAGGACCGAACAATGACGTCGTCTGAGCCCACCATCACGGTATCCGGCGTCTCCAAGCGCTATGGCGCGCGGTACGCCGTGCGCGAGGTGGATCTGGCCCTCGCCCCCGGCGAATGCGTCGCCATGGTCGGCCACAACGGTGCCGGCAAAAGCTCGCTCATCAAGCTGATGCTGGGTCTGACCACGCCCACTGAAGGCGCCATCCGCGTGTTGGGCGAGGACCCGGCCAGCCGCGCCGCCTCCCACGTCCGCGAAAGGATCGGCTTTCTGCCGGAGAACGTCGCCTTCCACCCTTCCATGACCGGGCGCGAGTGCCTGGATTTCTACGCCAGGCTCAAGGGCGTGTCGCGGCGAGGCAACGGTGACCTGCTGGAGCGAGTCGGCCTGGAGCCGGAAGCCGCACGGCGCCGTGTCGGCACCTATTCCAAGGGCATGCGCCAGCGGTTGGGGCTGGCGCAGGCGCTTTTGGGCGGGCCGAAGGTGCTGTTCCTGGATGAGCCGACCACCGGCCTCGACCCCGCGTTGCGTCAGAGCTTCTACGAGATTATCGGCACCTTGCGCGACGCCGGTGCCACCGTGCTGCTGTGCTCCCACGCGTTGACCGAACTGGAGGGGCAGGCCGACCGGGTAGTGGTGATGAATCGAGGCCGCAAGGTGGCCGAAGGTTCGCTCGCCACATTGCGCACCCTGGCGCAGTTGCCGGTGCGGGTGCGCCTGACCCTGACCCTGCCCGAAGCCGACATGGCGGCGCTGGCCGGGCTGGGCGGAACGCCGACACGGCTGGCCGGAGGCGTGGTGGAACTGGTCTGCGCCAACGACGACAAGGTGGACGTGGTCCGCCGCGTCGCCCAGTTGGCGGCCTCCCTCTCCGACATCGAGATCGTTCAGCCCTCGCTCGACGACATGTATGCCCACTTCCTGCGCCAGGAGGCCGCGGAATGAACACGCTCCTCATCATCGCCGGCAAGGAGATCCGCGACGGTCTGCGCAACCGTTGGGTCGTCGCCACCACGTTGCTGATGGCGGCGTTGGCCCTGACGCTGGCCTTCCTCGGCAGCGCGCCCACCGGAACGGTTGGGGTAGGGCCGCTGGAAGTCACCATCGTCAGCCTGTCGAGCCTGACCATCTTCCTGTTGCCGCTGATCGCCTTGCTGCTGTCGTTCGACGCCGTGGTCGGCGAGATCGACCGGGGCACCATGACGCTGCTGCTCTCCTATCCGGTGGCGCGCTGGCAGGTGCTGCTCGGCAAGTTCCTGGGCCATGCCGCCATCATCGCCTTCGCCACCACGTTGGGCTACGGCGCGGCCGGTGTCGCTCTGGCGGCGGGCGAAGGCGGCATCGCGGCGGAAAGCTGGCGGGCGTTCGCCGCCATGATCGGCTCGTCGATATTGCTGGGCGCGGCGTTCACCGCCATGGGCTATCTCGCCTCCACCCTGGTGCGCGACCGTGGCACGGCGGCGGGCCTCGCCGTGGGCATCTGGCTCGGCTTCGTGCTGCTGTACGATATGGGGCTTCTGGGCCTCGTCGTCGCCGACCAGGGGCGGAGCGTGACGGCCGACGTGCTGAACTGGCTGCTGCTCGCCAACCCCGCCGACACCTATCGCCTGTTCAACCTGACGGGCTTCCAGAACGTCAGCCTGTTTGCCGGCACGGCGGGCCTCGCCGCCCACGTCCAACTCTCGCCCGCCACGCTCCTGGCCGTGCTCGCCGCCTGGGTGGCCGCCCCGCTGGCACTGGCGTCCTTCATCTTTTCCCGGAGGCAGATCTGATGCGTACCTCCTTCAAGGCTGCCCTCCTGGCCGCCACGCTGCTGATGCCGCTTGCCGCCTGCAAGCAGGAGACGGCCGACGCCGTCCCGCCGGCGCCTCACATCCTCACCGCCGATGCCGTCGGCCACTACTGCGGCATGAACCTGACCGAGCATCCCGGTCCCAAGGGGCAGGTGCTGTTGAAGGAGGGGCAGCGGACGGTGTGGCTGTCGTCGGTGCGCGACACCTTCGCCTTTACCATGCTGCCCGAGGAGCCAAAGGACTACCGCGCCATCTACGTCACCGATGTCGGCAAGGCGGCGGACCCGGAGCACCCCGACCTCACCACCTGGGTGGAGGCGCGCAAGGCGTGGTACGTGGTGGGCAGCCGGCTTACCGGCGGCATGGGCGAGGCCGAACCTTTCCCCTTCGCCGAGGAAGCCGCCGCCCATGTTTTCGCCGGCAAGAACGGCGGCACGGTCAAGCGCTTCGCCGAGGTGTCCGAGCGCGAGATCCTGACGCCGCAGAGCGCGTCCGACGATGGCCACGGGGTGCCGCTGCACCAGGCAGAACCGCCCGCCGGCCATGATCATGGCAGCCCCAACCAACACGGCGGTCCGGATCACGGCTCCCAAGGGCATCACGCCGTGGCGGAAAGGAAAGCGCCATGATGTCCCCGTTCACCCGGCGGCGCTTCATCGCCGTCAGCGCCGCCTTCGCCGGCCTCGCCGCGAGGCCGGGTTGGGCGCTGGCGTCGGCAAAAGACGTGAGGACATGGCGCGGTACGGCGCTGGGAGCCGACGCCAGCATCCAACTCCACCACCCCGACCGGGCCGAAGCCGACCGGCTGATTCATGTGGCGCTGGACGAGGTGGAGCGGCTGGA
>DASPMK010000114.1:0-7744 GCA_035627075.1 Azospirillaceae bacterium | reverse complement strand
CCTGAAGGGACTCGCCTTTGCCCTCAAACGCCGGGCGCGCGCCTCCGCGCGCTTGGCTTTCGCGCCCACGCGGGCGCGCCGCCGCGGTCGCGGCGACCGACGAGCGATTGAAAAGTCATTTCAATCGCTCGTCGGTATCATTACGCCGGCTGAAGACCGATTACGTCGATCTGCTGCTGATCCACTGGCCGAACGGGGCGGTACCGCTGGCCGAAACCCTGAAGGCCATGGAGGGGTTGCGCCAGGACGGGCGCGCCCGCGTCATCGGCGTGTCCAATTTCTCCTCGGCCCTGGTCAAACAGGCGGTGGAGGAGTTGGGGGCCACCCTCTTCTGCAATCAGGTCGAATATCATGTGCTGTTGTCGCAGAAGCGGCTGCTCGACACCATGCGGGCCAAGGGGATGATCCTTACCGCTTACAGCCCGCTGGCCCAGGGGCGCCTGCCGGGGCATTCGACGTTGCAGGGGGTCGGGCGCAAGTACGGCAAGACGGCGGCCCAGGTGGCGTTGCGCTGGTTGATCGGGCAGGACAAGGTGGCGGCCATCCCGCGCTCCACCAGCGAGGCCCGCGCCAAGGCCAACCTGGAGGTCTTCGACTTCGAGCTGGCGCCTGAGGACATGGCGGCGATCGACGCCCTTCAGGGCAATACCCGTACCATCAACCCGACCTGGGCGCCGGAGTGGGACAAGTGATACGGGCGGCACCTTCGGTATGAAACGCGGGACGCAGCGGCACGCAATGCCGGCGCGGATGGCGGATGATGCGTTTGGTCATCCGCCAAACACCTCATTCCTCCTGGAGGTCGTCGACGATAAGAGCCTCGAACTCCTCAAGAAGCTCATAGCATAAGGTGACCGATCTCTCGTCCGGGTCCCAGTAGGCGTTTGGCTCGTCGCAGCTTGTAATCCGAGCTGTTAAGGATCGAGGGAGGATGAATGTGGCGGCGAAATCTTTGGCAATGTCGGACACGATGCCTGATTTCTTCAAAAAATCATGCAAATGTTTATGTTTGTTGCTTGGCTTGTCAAATTTCACATTAACAGTCGCGCCTTTTTTCTTTGGAGGCTTGTTTTTGCCGTTGTTTTTATTTTCAGATGCGGCGAGGTGAGGTTCAAGGACTCTTAGCCAGCTTTTGCTTACCTGCTCGAATTCGGGGATGCAGGTTTCCTGCCGCTCTTCCGGCAGCTCGGCATCGTCGGCGACATCCTGAAAATGGTCGGGATCGCTGCCGTAGAGGAGGCAGACGATGGAATAGAAGCGCTGGAGGTCGACTCCGTGCTCGTCCCAGAAGGCCGGTCCATCATCTTCCTCCTCGTCCTCTTCGTCGTCCTCGTCCTCTTCGTCGTCTTCCTCGTCCTCGATCTCATCTTCCATGCCCGCCGCGGCGTTGTGCGACAGCAGCCAACTGCGGGCGGCGGCGACAATCAGATCCTGTTGCTCTGGGTCGTCCTCGTCGGGAATCATGATGAGGGTTGCGAGGTTATCGACCGCATCCTCCTCGCGGCCCAGCACCGGCAGGTTCAACTCGTGAACCAGGGCGTGGCCGAACTCGTGGTACAGGGTGAAGGCGGCGTTGGCGACGACGAACTGGGCGACCTGTTCGTTGTCCAGGGCGTTGCGACGGCGGGCGGACGACTTGGCCTGCGGCTCTGCCCCGAACGAAACCAAGACCGAAAGGGCAACGGCAAGGGAGACCAGCCACCTCATCAGTGGATATCCTTTGGACATGACGGCTTCGGGGTAAGAGCGTGGGGGAGAGGGCGACCCCGACAGAGGCCGCGGGATCTTGGATGGGGCGTGGGTTCAGGCGCTGCCTTGATGGGGCAACGGGCCGGTGCCGAAACGATTCATCCCAGGCGCTTCGCGCAGGATGCGCCCAACCGGGGGGATCAGGGGCAGCCGCCAATCGGACTTGCCGCGGTCGTGGCACCACTTGGCGCTAGCGGCAAGGTTTGGCAAGAATAAGCCAAGTGATGCCAAAGAATAAAAAATGAATGCGCCTTCGCCCATGACCATCATGGACTGATGGGTGAGGGATGTTGCAACGAAAATGACAACAAAAATGACGAAGAGAGTCTGGAAATGTTTACAACCGATACGTTCATTCAATAAAATTAATGGTTGTGACAAGGGCATGGAAACCACTCACCATAAGAATACCTCTTTCGTACGGGTATATACGATTCCTAAAGAAAAGGCTAAAGCAAATATAAATGTGCGCTATGACAAGGTGTTTAGCCGCTCTTTCTTCGAGCGACGATCCCGGTGGCGCCACGCCTCGACGGCCATGCGCGTGCCATCGGCACAAGCGCCCAGCGTCTCGGCGGCAAGAGTGGCATAACCCAGACGGGCGGCGCGGTAGGCCAGGATGACAAAGGGCAGGTGGGCGGCCTGATCAGGGGCGACGGCCTGGGCCAAGTCCCGCGCCGACGCCGGCGGCAGGGCGAACTCGACCGCCAGTCCCGCCACGTCCCACAGGATGGGCTGTGGGCCGGGCAGGAAATGGTCGTCGTGGTGGTCGATGGCGTCGGTCTTCAGAAAACCATCCGCCGTTGCCAGCCATTCGTGCGGCTGTACCCGCCCGTCGATGGCGACGGCGGGAGCCTCCCAGGCGGCGGCCCGTTCCAAGCCGGTTTTGCCCAGGTTCACCGCGATCAGCGGCAGGAGGCCGGCGGCGCGGGCGGGCTCCCCGGTGGCGAGGTAGCGGGCGCGGAAACTCAGATACCGGGCGGCGTGGGCCAGGAAGGCGGGGCCGGTGCCGGCCGCCGTCAGGGGGCGGCCGGGGATGAAGGTGTGCTCCAGATACCCCTGCGACAGGCTCTGGACCGGCGGGGTGAAGCCGGCACCGGCGAGGCGCTGGGCCAGGGTGAGGCGGGCTTCGCCATAGCGGCCCAAGCCGGCGAACTTGCGCAGAATGCCATCGGGGCCGAGGAACTTGCGGCGCTCATGCTGAGGTTGGACGGCGGGCCAGTCGGCGTCGCGGGCGTAAAGGTGGTGGCGCCACAGGCCGCCCGACCAATCCTCGTGGGCGGGGAAGGGGTGGGCT
The DNA here is from genome assembly GCA_035627075.1 of Azospirillaceae bacterium. GTDB lineage: Bacteria > Pseudomonadota > Alphaproteobacteria > Azospirillales > Azospirillaceae > DASPMK01. Next base: position 4,698 of record DASPMK010000114.1, on the reverse strand, counting down.
TCGGGCAGGGCCAGCTTGGCATGGCGCGGCCAGCGTTCGCGGGCTAAGGCCGAGCGGAAGGTGGCGGGAGCGGGCAACCACGCCGGTACCAGGATGATGCGCGGATCGGGAATGCCCAGGTCGGCCAGGGCGGCGGCGGTGCCGGTGAGCGACGAGCCGCTGAGGCCGGGGCCTTCGTCGACGATCAGAAAATGGGCGGCGGCACGGGAACGGAGGTATTCGGCCAGGGCGGGGGAGAGGGCCGGGCGGCGGTCGAACGGGTGGCCGCGCGGGCGCAGGCTGAGGCTGTCCACCGTCACGCCTTCCGCCTCCAGTCCCGCCGCCACCATGGCGGCAAGGCTGGTGCCGATGCTGCGCAGGCCGATCACCACCGCCCTGGCCGGGCGGGCATCGCGGCCGAAGGTTCGGGCGGCGCGGAGGTAGGCTTCGGGGTGGAGAGCGTACCAGGCATAGCCTTCCGGCACGCGCAGGGTGACGGTGGCGGGCAGGGGATGGGCGAGCAGGGCTTCCAGCGCCGGTTGGGGCGGGGCGGTGTGGCCGGCGAGCCGCCGGGCGAGCGCGCGGGTGGCGGCGTGGGCGGCCTCGGCCAGGGGATGGCGGTCGTCGGCATTGGGAAACAGGGCATCGGCGAGGGCGGCGTCGATCTCGCCCACCTCGATCAGCACAGCGATCAATGTGTCGTGATCGTGGGGTGCGGACGCCAGCCGCTCACCGCAGGCGGCGAGCAAGGGGCGCGGATTCGCCGTCCTCTGCGGGCTGCGGTAGACGAGCATAGCGGAGTTCCTTGCGCATCACCCAAAGGTCGAGCGGTGCCTTGACGTAGGTGCCGTCCGGGGTGGTGTAGGTGTAGTAGCCCTTCTCCGTGCCGGTCAGCCGGTAACCCAACCGTTCGTAAAAGCGCCGGGCGTCGGGGTTGTCGCGCTCCACGCCCAGTTCGGCCCAGCCCAGGCCGCGGTCGCGGATGATCGGTTCGGTCGCCGTCATCAGCCCGGCGCCGAGCCCCGCCCGGCGAAACGGCGTGAACACCCGCACCGCCCACAACAGCGCGGTGTCGAGCGCCGCCTTCTGCTTCAGGTCGATCCACACCTGTCCGATGGGAAACCCGTTGGCCTCGGCCACCAGCAGCACCGCCTCTCCCCGGCTCTGCGAGGCGAAGGCGTTGGCCATGATCTCACGGTGGTGGGTGAAGGCGCCGAACCATTCCAGGTCCCGCAGGTCGGGCTCGCGGCACGGACGCACCGTCACCGGCACGGCAAGCAACAGGCGGCGGGTCAGGCCGCCGGCGGACGAGTCGGGCATGGGGCTCCCCTCACGGCTGTGATGTCAGCCGATCATCAACGGGGAGCGGGGCCGGGGCGTTCCCGAAGAGAATGCCCCGGCGGCCGCGGCTTACGCCTCGTGCAGGTCGGCGATGTCGCGGAACTGGTCGAGAGCCTGCGGGTTGGACAGGGCCTCGGTGTTCTTCACCGGACGGCCGTGGACGGCGTCGCGCACCGCCAGTTCGGTGATCTTGCCCGAGCGGGTGCGCGGGATATCCGTCACCTGCACGATCTTGGCCGGAACGTGGCGCGGCGTGGTGTTGTCGCGAATCTGCTTCTTGATGCGGGCGATCAGCGCGTCGTCCAGCGCCAGCCCCTCGCGCAGCACCACGAACAGCACGACGCGGACGTCGTTGTCCCAGTCCTGGCCGATGGCGAGGCACTCCATCACCTCGGGAATCTGCTCGACCTGATTGTAGATTTCCGCCGTGCCGATGCGCACGCCACCGGGGTTCAGCACCGCGTCCGAGCGGCCGAAGATCACCAGCCCGCCGTGCTCGGTCAGCGCCATGGAATCGCCGTGGTGCCAGACGCCGGGGAACTTCTCGAAGTACGCCGCGCGGTAGCGGGCACCCTCGGGATCGTTCCAGAAGCCCACCGGCATCGACGGGAACGGGGCGGTGCAGACCAACTCGCCCATTTCGCCCTGGACCGGCTGGCCCTGGTCGTTGAACACCGCCACCGCCATGCCCAGGCCGCGCTTCTGGATTTCGCCCTTCCATACCGGGTTGACGGGGCTGCCCAGCACGAAGCACGACACGATGTCGGTGCCGCCGGAGATGGAGGCCAGATGCACGTCCTGCTTGATGGAGCGGTAGACGTAGTCGAAGCTTTCCGGGGCGAGCGGCGAGCCGGTGGAGGTGAGGGTCCGCACGCTCAGGAGATCGTGGGTCCTGATCGGCTCCAGCCCGTTCTTCTCCAGGGCGCTGATGTACTTGGCCGAGGTGCCGAACAGGGTCATCTTCTCGGCGTCGGCGTAGTCGAACAGGATGTTGCCCGAGGGGTGGAACGGCGAACCGTCGTACAGCAGCAGCGTGGCGTCCGACGCCAGGCCGGTCATCAGCCAGTTCCACATCATCCAGCCGCAGGTGGTGAAGTAGAAGAAGCGGTCGCCCGGCTTGATGTCGCAGTGCAGGCGATGCTCCTTGACGTGCTGGAGCAGGGTGCCGCCGCCGGAGTGCACGATGCACTTCGGCTTGCCGGTGGTGCCCGACGAATAGAGAATGAAGGCGGGGTGGTTGAACGCCACCCGCTCGAACGCAATGTCGCCGGGCGGGTGGGGCTGGGTGAAGTCGGCCCAGCCGACGGCGCGGGGGATGGCCGAGACGTCCGGGGCATTCTCAAGGTAGGGGACGATGACCGCCGTCTTGACGGTGGGCAGGTGCTTCAGCACCTCGGTCACGCGCGGGCGCACGTCGATGCGCTTGCCGGCGTAGTGATAGCCGTCGGGCGCGAACAGCACCTTGGGTTCGATCTGGCCGAAACGGTCGAGCACGCCCTGCACGCCGAAGTCGGGCGAGCACGAGGACCACACCGCGCCCAGGCTCAGCGTCGCCAGCATGGCGATGGTCGCCTCGGGCATGTTGGGGATGTAGGCGGCGACGCGGTCGCCCTTGCCGACCCCGGCGGCCTTCAGCGCCTGCTGGACCTGCGATACCCGGTCGTAGAGCTGGCGCCGGGTGAGGTGCCGCTTCACCTGATCCTCGCCCCAGAAGACGATGGCCTCGCCGTCATCGCGGCGACGCAGCAGGTTCTCGGCGTAGTTCAGCCGGGCCTCGGGGAACCACTGGGCGCCCGGCATCTTGTCGCCGTTGGCCAGGATGGTGTCGCCGGGGCCATCGCCGACGATGCCGGCGTCCTCCCACAACAGGCGCCAGAAGGTTTCCTTGTCGTCCACCGACCATTGCCAGAGGTCATCATAGCCGTTCAGGACGCGGCCGGTGCGGGCGTTCACCATGCCGATGAAGCCGGTGATGTTGGCCTGCCGGATGCGCTCCTCGGAAGGCCGCCACAGGGGTTCGCTCACGGGTTCCTCCCACGTGCTCAGGGGTGGTCTTCGCGACCGTTATGGAATCTTGCTGCGGCGCCGCAAAGCGACATCCGGCAGTCATTGGAATAGGAGACTACCTCAGGGCGCAAGGAAATGTCACGGGGCGGTCGGAATTTTACAGGGCAGGCTCCTCCTCCCGCGCTTCCGCCTTGACCGTCATCCGGTCGAGTTGGGGGATGTGGATCACCTGCTGCATGTAGGGGATTTCGACCTTGTGGGTGCGGAAGGCCTTCAGGATGGCGAAGCGCAGGTCGGTCGCCACCGCCATGTAGACGTCCACGTCGTGGACGAAGCAGCGCAGCTCGAAGTTCAGCGCATTGTCGCCGAACTGGTGGAACGCCACCATGGGCGCGGGCGACTTGGCCACGCGGGGATCGTTCACCGCCGCCTCCAGCAGCAACTGGCGCACCAGTTCGACATCGGCGTCGTAGGAGACTCCCACCGGGATGTCGATGCGGCCGACCTTGTCCTTGTGGGTCCAGTTGACCACCGCGCCCGAGATCAGCTCCGCGTTGGGGATGATCACCGAGGCGCGCTGGAAGGTCTGGATTTCGGTGGAGCGGACGGAGATGCGCTTGACCACGCCCTCCTTGTCGCCGATCACCACCCAGTCGCCCACCTTCACCGGCCGCTCGACCAGCAGGATCAGGCCGGCGACGAAGTTCGACACCACGGCCTGGAGGCCGAAGCCGATGCCCACCGACAGGGCCGAGGCGATCATGGCGAGGCTGGACAGGTTCAGCCCCAGCGCGCCGATGCCGGTGATCAGCGCCAGCAGCACGCCGACATAGCCGATGCCGGTGCGGATGGAGTGGCGGACGCCGCGGTCGAAGTTCAGCCGCTCCAGCACCCGTTCGTCGATACGGCGCTGGACCAGCCGGGTCATCGCCAGCACGGCGATCACCACCATCAGCGCCGCCAGGATGTCCAGCGGGGCGATGGTCACCGAGCCGATGGAGAAACCGCGCAGGAAGAGGACGCCCCACGCCTCCACCTCGTTCCACTTGATCCCCGACAGGGGCAGCATGGCCGCCATGGCCGCCGCCATCAGGGTCAGGTCGATCAGGCTGGCCGACACGTAGCCGAACACCTTCAGTTCGGTATCGCCGGCGAACAGGGTGCGGCGCCACTGCGCCACGCGACCCGTGGAGTGGGTGAGGAAGATGTCCAGCATCTCGCGCAGAATACCGCGCACGACCAGGACGAGGCCGCCCACCGCCGCGCCCGAGACCAACAGCTTGCCGATGTAGAGCCCCAGCGCGTGATAGCGCAAGGCCGACAGCACCACCATCGCCACCGCCGCCACCGCCGTCAGCAGGCGCAGGCGGG
>DASPMK010000113.1:0-3854 GCA_035627075.1 Azospirillaceae bacterium | reverse complement strand
GGGATACGGGTGGCAAATCATGGAAGTGTTCAAACGCCGCCCGTATCAGATCAGGGGTCGCCGGTTCCGGCAGCCCCATTCTTTTTCATCATCCAGCCGCCCGCGACCACCAGAACCAGCCCCAGCGCCAGGAACGCCACGTCCCAGGCCAGCACGTTGCCCGAGTCCGGGCGGACGTGGTGGATGCCCAGGAGATGATGATCGATCACCCCTTCGATCAGGTTGAACGACCCGGCCCCGGTCAGCATCGCCCCGACGAAGCGTCGGGCCGAGGTGGCGGGAAAGCTCCGCCGCGCCCGCCACAGCAGCAGCAGCCCAACCACCGCCAGTATCCAGGTTCCGGCGTGAAAAAGCCCGTCGGCCAGAGTGTTGAGGGTGATGTCGGTGCGGATGGCCTCCTCGGGCACCGTGGACAGCATATGGTGCCATTGCAGCACCTGATGCAGCACGATGCCGTCGAGGAACCCACCGAGCGACAACCCCAGCACCCAGCCGGCCGGCATCACGGAGGTATCAGTCATGCTTCCATCCGTGGCATTGACGCGGTGGGTTGGACCCGTGCATTCTACCCGTGTCTTCGGCAAGGAGGGCGCGATGCGAGCGCTGTATGACGAGAAAGCCCGCAAGCGGACGGTCAGCCTGACTCTCAACGCCGATCTCTACGCAAAGGCGCGGGAGAGCGGGATCAATGCCTCCCAGGTGGCCGAGGAGGCCCTGGCCCAGGAACTGGCGCGACGGCGTCAGGAGATGCTGAGAGCCGAGATTCGTCGCGACCTGGAAGCTTACAACCAATACGTCGAGGAGCACGGCTCCTTCGCCGAGATGGTGCGCGAGCATTATGCCGATTCCGGCGACCATGGCGCAGTTTGACGTCTTCGAAAACCCGATCCCACGCGCACGGACGGCATTCCCTTTCGTCATCGTGCTGCAATCCGATCTGGCCGATACCGGACGCGAGCGCATCGTCGCCCCTCTGGTATCGCGGGGGGCCTTGCCCGCCGCAGCCGGGCGCCTGATGCCCGTGGTCAGGGTCGGCGACCGGGAATACGTGCTGGCGGTCCCATCCTTGACGGCCCTGGCGGCGGCGGACCTCAAGCGTCCGGTAACCAATCTTGAGATGCACCGCGACACCATCACCGCCGCCCTGGATTTCCTGTTCCAGGGTATTTGACCCGCATCAGCCCTCGGGCTCCCCCGCCTTATGCGGCTCCGGCATCGGCGCCGGGGTTGGTGAGGGCGGGATTTCAGCCGGCGGGCCGGTAGGCGGGCTGGGCTGCTCGTTCGGTTGCTGCGGTTGGTCGGGCATGGACGCACTCATCGGTTCGAGGACATTGACTCCCCCCAACAGCGCCAGCGTCCCGTCGTCACTCGATTGTCCACATCACCGTCCATGGCCCCAGCTTGTCCCGATCCGGCGGCGGGTTGCCCTCCGACCAGATCATCCGGCCCGGCCGCTCCGTCGCCCCGCCGATCACCTGATCCGACAAATTGGCCTCCAGATGCAAGGTGGCGCCATCGCCCATCCGCCAACTTACCCGGAGCCCCGTCCCCTCGAACACCTCGCAGGTCGCAGCATCCCCGGTGATGCCGGGTAGGCGTGGCACCACCTCCTTGCGCCGCACCGTCAGCACCCGGCGGTGCCACGCCAGAGCCGTGGCGTGCTGTGGTGCCGACACCGCATCCCAATCCAGCCGCGTCGAGCCGAAGGTGGCGGCGTCGGTCGGGTCGGGGATGCGGGCGCGGGCCTCGGGGTTCTGGAATTCGGGGAACTTGGCGAATTCCGCGCGGCGCCCCTGCCGCACCGCCTCGGCGAGGTCGGGGCCGAAGTCGCAGAAGAACGGAAAGGGCTGGGCAGACGCCCATTCCTCGCCCATGAACAGCATGGGGATGGACGGGCTCAGCAAATACACCGCCCCCACCGCCCGCAGCACCTCGGGCCGCGCCAGCGCCGTGATGCGGTCGCCGAACGCCCGATTGCCGATCTGGTCGTGGTTTTGCAGGAAATTGACGAAGGCTGTTGGCGGCAGATGCGCCGACGGTTCGCCCCGCTCCTCGCCGTCGCGATACGCCGACGGTTCGCCCTGATAGGCGAAGCCCTCCGCCAGCGTGCGGGCCAGCTTGTCCACCGCGTCGGCATAATCGACGTAATAGCCGCCGGTTTCCCCCGACGCTGCGACGTGCAGCGCATGGTGGGCGTCGTCGTTCCATTGGGCGGCGTACCAGTGCGGCCGACCCTGCTCATCGCGCGCCAGAAAGCGGGCCTGGTTGGCGTCGTTCTCCAGCACCAGATGGACCTGCCGCCGCCCGCCGGCCGCCGCGTTCACCCGTTCCGCCAGTTCCTCCAACAGGTGCTTGGGGCTGTCGTCGATAATGGCGTGAACGGCATCGAAGCGCAGCCCGTCCAGATGGAATTCCTCGATCCAGTACATCGCGTTGTGGATCACGAAATCCCGCACCGGGCGGCTGTCCGCCCCGTCATAGTTGATGGCCTGTCCCCACGGTGTCTTGTGCCGGTCGGTGAAGAAGGCGGGGGCGTACAGGCTGAGGTAATTCCCTTCCGGCCCGAAATGGTTGTAGACCACGTCGAGAAATACCATCAGCCCCTTGCCATGGGCGGCGTCGACCAGCGCCTTCAGATCCTCCGGCCTGCCATAGGCGGAATCCGGCGCGTAGGGCAGCACCCCATCATAGCCCCAGTTGCGGTGGCCGGGAAAGTCCGCCACCGGCATCAGCTCGACGGCGGTCACTCCCAATTCCACCAAATGGTCCAGCCGGTCGATGACGGAGCGGAACGATCCTTCCGGCGTGAAGGTGCCGACGTGCAGTTCGTACAGCACCGTTTCCTCCCACGGTCGCCCGCGCCAGTCCGCGTCGTTCCAGCGGTAGACGGTGGGATCGATCACCTCGCTGGGGCCATGCACGTCGTCGGGCTGGAACCGCGACGCCGGGTCGGGAACCGCCTGGCCGCCGGGCAGGATGTAGCGATACCGCGTCCCGGCCTGCGCCTGCGCCGTGGTCAGCTCGTGCCAGCCGTCGCCCCGCGCCGTCATCGGCGCCGTGGCGCCATCTTCCTCGATACGGAGATGAAGCGCCCCATGGGCGGGTGCCCACAGCGCGAAGCGCACCGAGCCATCGGCCTGGACCTCGGCGCCGAACGGCATGGGGTGGGCGCGGGTGGTGCCGGTCGCCGTCGTGGGGGCAGGGGCCTCCAGCGCCGCCGCCTTAATCAGCGCCAGCACCCCGGCCAGCGGAATTCCCACCCAATCCGGCCGGTGGGCCAACTCGTACCCCACCTCGTACAGCGCCTTTTCCAGCAGGAACAGCCGCAGCAAGGTGACCGCTATCACCGGATCGCTGGGAAAGCCGGGGCAGCCGCCTATAGCCTGATGATACCCCGTCAGGAAGGCGGCGTCGGCCTGTTGCTCCCACCAGTCGGTCCAGGCTTCACGGGCGGCGCGGGTGTCGGGCGCCAGATCGTCGGGTAGGGCGCGCCGTGCCGTGGCCCCGGCATACGCCAGGGAGCGCAGCATCCCCGCCACGTCGCGCAGCGGCGAATGCTTGGCGCTGCGCTCGGGCAGCGACCGCAACGGTTCGCCCTCGAAGTCGATGAGGTAGACATCGCCCTGCGACACCAGCACCTGTCCCAGGTGAAAGCCGCCGTGCAGCCGCTGGCGTTGCACGTTCGGCGTCAGGGCGGCGACCTCCTCGATCTGGGCGAACAACGCCGCCTCGCAGGCTTGCAGTGTCCGCGCCTCGGCGGCGATGACGGGGGGAAGGGTCGGCAAGGCGGCGTCCAGCCGGTCGAGCGTCGCCCGCGCCGTCGCGGCCACGCTCTCGACCCAGGAGTGCAGGGT
>DASPMK010000112.1:0-5183 GCA_035627075.1 Azospirillaceae bacterium | reverse complement strand
TTAATACCAGTTTCAGAAAGTTCTGACCGGCGGTCAGAACTTTCTGAAACTGGTATGAGCGGTTAGCCGGGCCGGGTGTGAGGTGATGCCGGCCAGACACGACAACGGGAGCACCGCCCTTGTTCAGAGCGGCACTCCCGAAAGTCAGACGGCTAGCGGTGCGTGACCCCGACGGTCGCGCACCGGCATCCGATCAGATGACTTCGACGCGCTGGGCCTCGGGACCCTTCTGACCCTGACGAACGGTGACGCGCACCTGCTCGCCATCGGCCAGATTGTCGATGCCCGAACGCTCCAGGGCGGTGCGGTGGACGAAGATGTCCTTGCCGCCGCCTTCCGGCGCGATGAAGCCGAAGCCCTTCTCGGCGTTGAACCACTTCACCGTGCCGTCGACGGAGGCGCCGCCCTCGAAGGACTCTTCCTCGCCCCAGCCGCTGCGACGCGGCGCGCGGTCGAAACCGCCGCTGCGCGGAGCGCCGAAGCCGGCACCGGCGCCGCCGGCGCGCGGAGCGCCGCGACCGCCGCCACCCGGCGTGGCCGTCGACAGATCGACGGAGTGGATGGTGGCGACCTGCGGACCCTTCGGGCCGTGCGAGAGGTCGCACACGATGGTGGCCCCTTCGGGCAGGGAGTCATGTCCGGCAGCCTGGAGAGCCGAAGCGTGCAGGAAAGCATCCGCCGACCCGTCTTCCGGCGTCACGAAGCCAAAGCCCTTGGTCGGGTTGAACCACTTCACGGTGGCACGGGCCTCGCGCTGGGTGATCACGGGCGCGCGGAAGGAACGGGGAGAACGGTCGTACATGTAGTCAGTCTCGTAAGGTGAAAGATAACGTGTCCGCCCAAGATGGCCCTATGGTCTGAAGATGCAAGCCCCAAGTCGGTCGTACCCGCGTTGAGACGCCAAAAGAGCCCGCGCCCACCGGACGAACCGACAGTCGACACTCTTTTTGACGGACGCATGGGGTGCGAGGAAGCCTGATCTGGACCATGGTTGAGACAGTTGACTGCCAGCCTCTCATAACGCGTGGCCTTGCGGCGGAGGACGACGACAAAACCGTCGGCCACTGTCTCAATGAGCCATCCTATAGCGGTGCCCCCTCCCCGGAATGAAGACCGGCGGATGGTGGTCTTTCTCAAGGTACTATAAGCGCCCCGAAGCTGCAACCGCCTTCCGCGCCGACAATACGATTCCTGGTCGATTTCACCGGGGGTCAGGGGAGGGCCGGTCGGCGGAGCGGCCGACGTCGCCCGCCTCCCCCGCGCGCTCCGCCGAAAGAGCGATTCCCATCGCAATAAGGACGTCGCGGTGAAAATCTACGATTAACCATCAAAGCTGGTATTCCTTAGCTTTTTTATGTCGCTTCTTTTTCCCTTATCCTCCAACCGCCTTTTCTTTGATCCTAACGTCGGCCGGGTCGGCCGGCGCGGTGTCGGCGGCACGGCCGCGTGGCGAATCAAGTCGAGGAGGCGCTCCAGGGCATCATCCCGATTGCGTTTTTGCGAGCGAAAGCCCGATGCGGTGATGACGATCACGCCGTCGCCGGTCGCCCGGCTCCCCGCCAGCCGCAGCAGCCGCTCGCGCACCGGATCGGGCAGCGACGGCGACCGGGCGGCGTCGAATCGGAGCTGGACGGCCGTCTCCGTTTTGTTGACGTGCTGACCACCGGGGCCGGGCGCGCGGATGAACGTCTCCTCCAATTCGGACTCGTCCAGGGCGATGCGGTTGGTGACGCGGATCATGGGCTCTCCTTCCAGGACGCGACTGTCGCGCCCGGCCGCGCCCAACGCAATAGCGGCGTCCGCACGGCCCAATCGGCTCTCCCGAGCGGCCCGCCAGCCGGTCGCCTCAATTCATCGGCATATGGCGGGGAAACCGCAGAATGAAAGTGGTGCCCTGCCCCGGTGCCGATTCGACCTCGATGGTGCCCCCCAACGTGTCGGTGACCATGGTGCGCACGATGTTGAGCCCCAACCCGGTACCGCCGCCCGAAGCCCGGCGCGTGGAGAAGAACGGGTCGAAGATACGCGCCAGATTCTGCGCCGGAATACCCTTGCCGTCATCGGCGAAGCGCAGTTCCACGGTATTGCCGTCCATCACCCCGACGGCGGTGGTGAGCGTGCCGCCGCCGCCGGGTTCGTAGGCGTGATGGATGGCGTTCATGACCAGATTGGTAAGGATCTGGGCCAGCGCGCCGGGATAGCCGTTGATGGTGACGCCGTCCTCGCCCTCGACGACCGACCGCAACCCCGCCTTCTTGATCGCCGGCCCCAGGCTGAACAGCACGTCGCGGATGTAGAGAGGCAGATCAAAGGCCCGGCGTTCGTCGCAGGTACGGTCGGCGGAGACCTTCTTGAACGACTGCATCAACTCGGCCGCGCGGCTGAGGTTGGCCAGCACGATGCGCGCGGTATCGTTGAGTGTCTCCATGAAATCGGTGAAGTCCTGCTTGCGCAGCCGGTTGCCGTCGAACAGGATGCGGGTGCGCTCGGCCTCGCCTTCGAGGTGGGTGATGGCCGTCAGCGCGATGCCGATGGGCGTGTTCACCTCATGCGCCACACCGGCGACGATCTCTCCCAGGGAGGCGACCTTTTCCGTCTGGATCAGATCCTGCTGCACCCGCCTCAAGGCGTTGAAGGCCTGCTCGGCCTCCTCCTTGGCGGCGACGAGCCGATTCTCGGCTTCCTTCCAGGCGGTGACGTCATAAAACCAGGCGAAGGCGCCGGGCTGGTCATGGTAGTTGGCGCACTGGCAACTGATTAACACCCACCGCACCGCGCCGTCCCGGCGAGCCATCTGAATCGGATAGCTCTTGACCACATGACCGCTGTGGATCTGCCGATCGATGCGGGACATGTCCTGACGGTCGCGCAAGAAATCCGCCAGCCGGAGGTCCCCGCATTCCGTCTCACCCACCCCCAGGATATCGGCGAGCGGCCGGTTCCAGTACAGCAGTCGCGCGTCGTCGTCCATGAAGCCGATGCCGACAGGGCTGGTCCGCAAGATGACGTTCAGCAGTTCCTCGCCTTGGCGCGCCGCCAGTTCCGCTTTGCACCGGGCAGTGACATCGGTGAACACGCCAACAAGCCCGACCACCGCCCCTGTCGCGTCGAGGCGGCAGTTCCACTCGACCTCCACCTCGGCCAGCCCTCCATCGGCCAGGGCAAAAGTGGTGCGCTGGGGTTCAGGGGGCCGTTGCGCCGCCATCGCCTCCAGAAACAACGGACGACAGGCCGCGGCGATCTCCGCCGGCACGAAATCCCAAAGGCTGCGCCCGACCAGCCCGCCCGGCGAAACGCCGTGCAGCCGGTGCATGGCAAGGTTGGCGAAAACGATGCGGAAATCCTGGTCGATCTCCTCGACCGCGTGGGGCAGGATATCGAGGATCGCCCGGTATCGCGCGGCGACACCATCGGACATGACGTCCCTCATCCAGGCGCCTCCCCAAGGAAAAGATTTGAGTTCTTAGTTTTTCATACTCAGTTTACTTATAGTTCCAAACCCCGTGCATATCCACCACTGAGAGAATCCCGCCTCAGAAACTGTCTTTTTCATCGACTTACATCCGACCAGGGCCTCCCCTCGCGAGCAGCCCCCGATCTCATCCGGGCTTATCCTCCGGCAAGGTGGAGGCGCCCTCGCCCAAGGAGCGCTGGAGAATGACGACATCGACCCAGCGACCGAACTTGAAGCCCACCGACTCCATCAGGCCCGCCGATCGGAAACCCAGGTCCGAGTGAAGGCCGATAGAGGGGTGATTGGCGCTATCCCCGATCACCGCCACCATCTGGCGGAACCCCAGCGCCGTGCAGGCGGCGATCAGGTCGGTGAGAAGCCTCCGGCCGATGCCCTGCCGGTGGCAGCCCTGGCGGATATAGATCGAATTCTCCACCGTGAACCGATAGGCCGAACGGGCATGGTAGTAGCTGGCGTAGGCATACCCCGCCACGCGCCCGTCCCGCTCCGCCACCAGCCACGGCATGCCCTGGTCGATGCGGGCGCGGAAGCGGGTCGTCATCTCCGCGAGGTCGGGCGGGGTTTCCTCGAACGTGCTGAGGGTGGTCAGGACGTGGTGGCCGTAGATCGTGTGGATTTCGGGAACGTCCGCGAAGGTGGCGGCACGGATCCGGAGGGCGGGAACATTGGTCTGGGGCATGATCGCGGGACAGAAAAAAGGGGAGCAGGCCGACGCCCATGCTAATCCGCTGGAAAACAGACGCAAGGGGCGACGGCCAAAAGGTTGGTAAAATGCATGAACAGATGCTTTCCAACGAAGTCGTCAAAGGATCAACGAAGTCGCCAAAGGATCAACGAAGTCGCCAAAGGCAACCCCTGAACAAGGCAGACAGGGGCACCCTTGGGCGCCCCTCGATTCCGCCTCACCTCCCCTTATGACGCTGCCGCCAGGGTCTGGTGACGGATTTCCACCGCCTTGTCGGCCAGACGCCCGGTCAGTTCCGCCAGATGATCGAACTCCCAGGTGAAGGTTCCCACCCCCATGGTGTTGGAGCGAAGTTCCAGGATCAGGTCGTGGGTTTCGGCCTGCGGCAGGTAGGCCTTCACCTCGTCCCAGCCCGGCCAGCCCGGCTTCGCGTCATAGCCCAGGAGTTGCCCGCGCCGGCCGGACACCATGCGCTGCACCTTGGACGTGGCGTCGTTGGGCACGCTGATGGTGACCAGCAGGATGGGCTCCAGCAACACCGGCTCGCATTGGGGCATGGCCTCGGTCATCGCCTGCCGCGCCACCGTCTTGAACGCCATTTCCGAGGAGTCCACGGCGTGGAACTGGCCGGTGGTCAGGGTAACGGCGACGTCCACCACCGTGAAGCCCAGCGGTCCCTGGTGCAGATAGTCCCGTACCCCGGCCTCGACCGCCGGGATGAACTGCTTCGGAATCGCCCCGCCCACCACGGAATCGGTGAAGGCGAAGCCGCTGCCGCGCGGCAGCGGCTGGACCTCGATATGGATGTCGGCGAACTGCCCGTGACCGCCGGTCTGCCGCTTGAAACGCGCGTGCTGGACGCGGGGCTTGCGGATCGTTTCCTTGTACGGCACCTGCGGATGCCGGGTCTTGACGGCCACGTTGTAGCGGCTCTTCAGCCGGTCGGCGGCGATGGCGAGGTGGATTTCCCCCTGCCCCCACAGCACGATTTCGCCGGTGTCGGGGTTTTGCTCGACCTTCAGG
>DASPMK010000111.1:0-4075 GCA_035627075.1 Azospirillaceae bacterium | reverse complement strand
CAAGTGCTGAGCATGCTTGCCCAGCGCGTGTCTCGCCAGTCCCGTACCGGACTGAGTTCCCCTTCAACCACAGCGGAGAAAACGGCCATGGCCGGTTCCCAGACTACTCCGGGCGCTTCCGGCCCGGCCCTTACCAAGACGGACGAGGCGGCCAGTTCCGCCACGGACGGCCCCGACGACAAGAACAAGGTCGATGACAGCAAGAAGGAAGGCGACATGAAGGGCAAGCCCGACGAGAAGGGCGGTTGCGCGGCCGGCACCACGGAGAAGGTCGAAGCCACCGCCACGGGCGGAACCGCGATGACGGAGGCCGACATTCGCGAGCAACTCGCCGCCGAAGCGGCGGCGAAGGCTGGCGGCAAGTCGCCCGCGATGACCGGCGAGACGCCGGAACGGATGGCGTCGCGGTTGCAGGCTGAAGCCGCTGAAATCATGGATTTATGCCAACTGGCAGGCTGCCCCCAGAAGGCGGCCGGCTTTATCCGGTCTGGCAAGAACCCTGACGAAGTGCGGGCGACCCTGCTTCAGACCGAGGTTGTCGCCTACACCAAGACGGCCACCGAGCCCGTGGATACGGTCGCGACCGTCGAACAGTCCGAGGCTGCCGTTTCGACGGCCTGGGACACCGTCATCACCAACGTCAACGCTCGCGCCGGCATCGCCCCGGCGCCCAAGTCGTAAGGAGCAGGCCATATGGTTGTCTATACCGAGCCCGCGCACGCTGGCGAGTTCATCGTCTCCGAGGCCAACGGCACTCAGTCTCGCGAAGGCATCACGCTCCTAAGCGGGCAGTCCTACAAGGCTGGCGCCGTTCTGGGCAAGATCACCTACGGCTCGGCTGCGGCTGCCGCCGTGGCGGGCGGGACCGGCAACGGCACGCTGACGCTCGACGCCACCACCCCGGTTCTTGCTGGCGCCAAGGTCGGCGTCTACACCGTCGCCTGCATCGCCGCTGCGGCCAACAGCGGCACGTTCCGCGTCACCGACCCGGACGGCTTTGTCCTGGGTGACGTGGATGTCGGCGCGACCTTCTCCAACGACGTGAAGTTCGTCATCGCCGATGGTTCCGCTGATTTCGTGGTCGGAGACAAGTTCAGCGTCACCGTATCCGAGGGTTCCGGCAAGTACCGTGAATGGAACCCGGCCAATACCGATGGCTCGCAGACGGTGGCCGGCGTCCTGTTCGACGCGGTGGACGCCACCAGCGCCGACGCTCAGGGCGTGGCTATCGCCCGCAACGCTGAAGTCGTGAAGGCGTCGCTCGTCTGGTTCAGCGGCGCGACGGACAGCCAGAAGGCCGCTGGCGTGGCCCAGATGGCGGCCAAGGGCGTCATCGCCCGCTAATTCAGAGGAAAGTGACACATGGCGACCCTTGATATCTTCCGCACGGATGCCTTCCGCTGCACCACCATGACCACGGCGGTTGACCGGATCGGCTACGTTCCGGGCTTCCTTGGCTCCATCCCCGGCCTGTTCATCCCCAAGCCGGTGCGCACCACCGACATCTGGATCGAGGAACGCGGCAACACCCCGGCCTTGATCCAGACCAGTTCGCGCGGCGAGCCGGTCGAGGGCAAGGCGAAGGAGAAGCGCACCGCCCGCTCGTTCCAGACCTTGCGTCTGGCCGACAAACGCCGGATCACGGCGGCCGAACTTCAGAACATCCGCGCCTTCGGCTCGGAGTCCGAACTGAAGCAGGTGATGGGCGAGGTCGCGGAGCGGCAAGCCCAGATGAAGCGCGACTTCGAACTGACCATGGAGAACTGGCGCCTTGCCTGCGTCCAGGGCAAGGTGATCGATGCTGACAGCACCGTCATCTATGATTGGGCGACGCAGTTCGGCCAGACCAAGCCGGATGAAGTCGATTTCGACCTGGACAACGCCAATCCGGCGTCCGGCGCGGTGCGCAAGAAGTGCAACGGCATCGTCCGCACCACCCTGACCAACCTGAAGGGCCTGGGCGGCAACGGCGTCGAAGTCATCGGCCTTGCCGGCGACAACTTCTGGGACGACCTGACCAGCCACAAGGAGGTGCGCGAGACCTACCTGAACACGCTGGCAGCGGCGGAGCTTCGCACCGGCAATGCCTACGAGCAGTTCCGGTACGGCGGCATCACTTGGATCAACTACCGTGGCTCGGATGACGGCAAGGTCGCCGTTGGCACGGACAAGGCGATCTTCTTCCCGGCGAACGCGGGCATCTTCCAGATGGCCTACGCGCCGGCCGAGTCCTTCGATTTCGTGAATACGCTGGGCCTGCCCCTGTATTCCTGGGTTGAGATGGACAAGTCGGACCATCCCAAGTACGCGGACGTGGAGATGTACTCCTACCCGCTGCCGGTGTGCGTCCAGCCGTCCGCGCTGTGCAGCGCCAAACGCACCTAATCGGGCGGTGACATCAACTCGCGACACGGGCGGCTTTCGGGCCGCCCGTCGCGTTTCTGGATAGGAGCGGCGGATGGATTCCATCCTCGGGCACGCCATCGCCGCCACCTGTTTCGTCGCCGCCCTGCTGACGGTCGGCGTTCTGTTCTTCCTGCTGCCATGAGGTCGGTATGGACCCTGCCAACCCAGAGTTTATCGCCGGCCTGTTTGGTTTGGCCCGCGAATTGATCCACGCAGCCAAGGAGTCCGGCCCTGCCGGGGTGGCGTCGCTGCTGATCGGCATCTCCTTGTTCGGATCGGCGGTCGTGATGTCGGTATTCAGCAAGAGGATTGCTGAAGCGTGGCGCCACGCCCGCGAACTGAAGGTGACCGCACGCGAGGAAGAACTGTCCGCCCGGCTGGCCGCGCTGGAGCGTGAGCGGGCGGAAGAACGTGGCCTGATCCGGCAACTTCACGATTGGCTGGTGGAGCGCCAGCACATCGCGGAGATGATTATCAAGGCTCTGCCGGAAGACACGGACTTCGACATTCCGTCGCTCAGGAAGGCGTTCGAGCCGCCGCCGTTGCCTGGACAGTGTTCGCCGTGCGCCACGGCTCCGCAGCCTGAGTTGAAGAAGTAATGGAACCCACCATGTCTATCGCTGTCCTCATTGTCGCCCTATGGGGTATCGCTATGCTGACGCTGGCCTTGCATTCGTTCCAGTTATACATGCTGGAGAAGCAGGTTTCCGAATTGAAGGCGCTGGTGGCGACCAGCGGCGGCCTGCCTGGAAAGGCTGGATTGGCGCTCGATTACTCTGAGCACGTCCTTTCCACCAAGGCAGGTCGCTGACCATGCCGAGCAAGCCATCGCGAGGTGGGCACCTCTCATCGCCACCCAGATAGTGATCCTCGCGATATTGGCGGCCACGGACCATCGAGGCAAAACATGCTCTCCCGCGCCGACTTCTACCGCACCACCTTCCAAGCGGCCCTGACCACGGGCAAGGCGGCTGAAGCCACCTATACGCCTCCGGTTGGGCCTCCCGTCTCGTCATGCATCGCCATGAGCATGGAAAACCCACTGGAGTACGGCCCCGGCAAGATGACTCTCCCGGTTGACGGCCATGTGTGGGACGTGCTGCGGGATGATTTCGCCGCGCCCCCGCAACTCGGCGGAACGCTGACCATCGGGGAGGTGACCTATCCCATCGACTCCCCGCCGCTCCCCCTGCCGGTAAGGATGGAGGGCAACGAGCCAACCCGCTGGCGTCTGTTGAGCGGCTGGGGAACGGCCATCACCTACCGGGCGACGGAAGGGACGGGATCGGCGCTGAACCCGCCGAACATCACGGGGGCCGTCACGGTATCGGCGAATGCCGCCGCTGGGGCTGGCGCGGTATCGATCAAGGCCACCTATGCCACCGGGCAACTTCGGGCCGGCGACAAGATCGTCATCGGTGCGAACACCTACGCCGTAGCGGGCACGGTGTCGGTTGGCACGGCGAATACCTTCGCCAATGTTCCGGTGTCGCCCGCGCTGGCGGAGTCCGTCACGGCGGGGCAGGCCGTCACGCTCCAGTTCGCCCGAGACTTCAGCGTCCGCGCTGCGGTGACCGGCTACAGGGCCGAAGAGTTGCAGGGCGGCCTACAGGTTGGAGACCGAAGGCTGATCGTCCCCCATGCGGCTTTCGTGGTGGCGGGGTGGGCT
>DASPMK010000110.1:0-12696 GCA_035627075.1 Azospirillaceae bacterium | reverse complement strand
GGCGTCACCGCCGACGGCTGCGAGATTTTTACCCTGTCCCCCGCCGGTTTCACCAAGCCGCCCTATGCCTTGCCCGAGACCAGGATCGAGGTTACGGCCGCCGAGTAGGCTGTTGTGGGGGCTCGTTCCGCTCTGGGCGTCTTGGCGATGGATGGTGCCGGTCCGTAGGCCGAGGCCCCGCCCCCACCCTGGTCACCCCCGCACGGCCGGATCGGATGCCGGCAACGGGTCATCGCCGTCGCCCGGACCTCTTTCGCCTCTTCCGCTTCCAGGCAATACGCTGACCCGAATATCCGACGGGCTGGCGTTTAGCTTCCCGGTTGCGCTAGGGTCTGTCTCGCAATGGCATTTCCTTGGGACGGGTCCCAATGGCATTTCCTTGGGGCGAGTCCCGATGCACGTTCTAATCGCAGATGACCATTCGATCGTACGTAGCGGCCTGAGCCACCTCCTGGCCGAACTGGAAGCCGGCGTGTCGCTGGTGGAGGCGACCACCTTCGGCCGGGCTCGGGAGATCATCGAGGCGGGCACGCCGTTCGATCTCATCATCTTGGATCTGCGTATGCCCGGCATGGGTAGCCTGGACGCCCTGCAAGACCTGGTGGCACGGGTGGCGCCGGTGCCGGTGGTGATCTTCTCGATGCTGGAGACCCCCGACGACATGCGCGCGGTGTTGGCGCGTGGCGTGCGCGCCTATATCCCGAAATCCACCGACGACGTTCTCATCATCAACATCCTGCGACTGGTGCTGGCCGGTGGCGTCTACGTGCCGCCGGTGCTGGGCGTGGGGGCGGCGACCGCCCCGGCCGAACAGGCGCCGCCGCTCGCGCGCTCACCCTTCGAAGGACTGACCCGGCGGCAGATGGACGTGCTGGAACTGATGGCCGAAGGCTTGTCGAATCAGGAAATCGGCGAGCGGCTGGGGCTCAACCTGTCCACCGTCAAGACCCACGTCACCGGCGTGCTGAAGGCGCTGAGCGTGGACAGCCGGACCCAGGCGGTCCTATTGGTCAAGCGAACCGGCCGCGACCGGCTGCATTGACCGCCTCGCCACCACCGGCACCGTCACCGAGAACACCGCTCCCCGGCCTTCGGTCGAGCGGATCCCCAGCGGGTGTTCCAGCAGTCGCGCCAGCCGGTCGGCGATGGCGAGGCCCAGGCCAATGCCTTCACTGCGGTCACGGTCGGGGGCGTCGAGCTGGATGAACTCCTCGAAAATGCGGCGGCGATCCGCTTCGGGAATGCCGCGGCCGGTGTCGTGGACCTCCAGCCGTAGCGCCGAGCCGGTACGCCGTCCGCCGATCAGGATGCACCCAGACTCGGTGTAGCGCACGGCGTTGGACAGAAAATTCCGTAGAATACGCAGAAGCAGCGCCGGGTCGGTATGGACCCAGGCGGACGACGGGATCACCCGCAAAGCCAACCCCTTGCTCTCGGCCTGCGGGCCGAATTCGGCCGCAAGCTGGTCGAGCAGCGGGGCCAGGGCCACCTGTTCGGGCCTGGCTGCCACCGCCCCGGCCTCGATGCGGGTGATGTCGAGCAGCGAATCGAGCAGCCCACGCATGGAGTTCAACGCACGACGAAGATCGCGCAGAATGGCGCGGCCACGCGCGCCGTCCACCATCCGCTCCAACAGGCCGGTGAACATGCTGATGGCCTGAAGAGGTTGCAGCAGGTCGTGACCGGCGGCGGCGAGAAAGCGTGACTTGGCCTGATTGGCTTTCTCCGCCTCCTCCTTGGCGATCGCCAACTCCTGGGTGCGCTGGCGAACCTGCTCCTCCAGGTTTTCGTTAACGGCGCGCAGTTGACCGGTGATGCGGCCGATTTCGGTGAACTGATGCTGCACCTGTCGTGTCATCGGCCGGAACACCACCAGCATCTCAAGGGTCAAGGTGACCAGGGTCAGCAGCAGGGCGACGGCACCCAGCCGGTGCAGGGTGTCGAAGGCCGCTTCGCCGCGCTCCTGGTAGCGGGCGACCATGGCCTCCAGTTGCTCCAGGATCGGCCCCGCCGCCTCGATCCGGACGTGTCGCACCGCCGGCATGTCGGGGGTGATCGCCAGGGGGGCTGCCGCGATCACCTGCCGTAGCGCCGAGATGTAGTCGGCCACCGCGTCGTTCAGCGAGTCGGGACCGGGGCCGGTGAGACGGCGATGGGTGGCCTCAAAACTGTCGGTCGCCAGACTGAGCTGGCGGATGAGGCCGGCCCGCTCGCCGGGCGTGGCCGCGTGCAGCAGCCGCTCCACCAGCATCGCCGTGCGCTGGGACAGCATGCGCTGGCGGCCGGAGATGTTCATGACTTCCGCCATACCGGCGTGCTCGACGATCACCCTCTCGGTCATCACAAAGCCGACGATGGCGCACAGCGCGATCACCAGGAGAGCCACGCCGTAGCGTAGCGTCATCCACCGTGCGGCATCCTGTCGCTCTGCGGCCATGGCCGGCAGTGTCCTTCACTTTGTCACGGGTCCGGAACATGACGGATTTCAGCCACTTGTTCCAGATCAAGGCGCTTGTCTCAATCGTAAGCATGAATGCATTGATCCTTTAGGGCCAACTAATTCCAACGATCGGTATTGTACGCATCACATCCAAACAGTACTTTAGTGCCAATATAGGCGAAGAAGCTCATCCTAGAGGATGATAACCCCCAAGAGCGGGAGGGGTAAGAGACATGGGCCAAGCGATCAGTCGGGCAAGCCTCTTCGGCCGGCGCGCGGCACCTCAGGCGTTGGCGACGGAAGTGGCGCCGGGAAACCGGAAGGCGTCGGTGACATCCCGGTGCCTGTCGGCGCGCGGCGTGTACTGCCGGACCTGCGAAGACCCCTGCGAGGCGGGAGCCATCCGCTTCTGCCCCATGCCGGGTGGCCGGTCGGTGCCGCTGATCGACCCTGCCGTCTGCACCGGTTGCGGCGCCTGTGTGGCTCCGTGCCCGGCCGGTGCCATCGCCCTCATCGCCCTGTCGGAGGACCAACCGTCATGCGCCTGAACCGTTTCATCCGCGAAGAGGCCGCCCGAACCGTTCCGCTGGGCCACAACGTCTGCGGCGTGCTGGTGCATGCGCAACTCCAGCGGCTGCCCGCCGCCCGTGCCGGCCTGTCGGCCCTGCCGGGCGTCGAGGTCCATCAGGTGGCCGACGACGGCCGGATGATTTTGACCGTCGAGGATGCGGACGGCGTCACCGCCGCCCAGACCCTCGCACAACTGAACCAGATCGAAGGCGTCGTCTCGGCGGCCTTGGTCTTCCACCACTGCGAACCGCAAGACCTGTCGGAGGAGATGCCCTCATGAAACTGACCAGGCGTGACTTCGTGAAGGCCAACGCCGTCGCGGCGACGGCCGCCGCCGCCGGCCTTCCTCTCTCCGTGCAGGCCGCTCAGGCCGTCGCCGGCCGCCCGGTCGACGACATCCGCTGGGACAAGGGCGTGTGCCGCTTCTGTGGCACCGGCTGCGGCGTGCTGGTCGGTGTCAAGGACGGCCGCGTCGTGGCGACACAGGGCGACCCCGAAGCCCCGGTCAACCGCGGCCTGAACTGCATCAAGGGCTATTTCCTGTCCAAGATCATGTACGGCGAGGACCGGCTGACGACGCCCTTGCTGCGCAAGAGGAACGGCCAGTATGCCAAGGACGGCGAGTTCACGCCCATCTCCTGGGACGAAGCCTTCGATATCATGGCGGCGAAGTTCAAGGAGGCGCTGAAAAAGGGCGGCCCCTCGACCATCGGGATGTTCGGCTCGGGCCAGTGGACCATCTGGGAGGGCTATGCCGCGTCCAAGCTGTTCAAGGCGGGCCTGCGCTCCAACAACCTCGACCCCAACGCCCGGCACTGCATGGCCTCGGCGGTGGCGGGCTTCATGCGCACCTTCGGCATCGACGAGCCGATGGGTTGCTACGACGACATCGAGCTGGCCGACGCGTTCGTGCTGTGGGGCTCGAACATGGCGGAGATGCACCCGATCCTGTGGTCGCGCATCACCGACCGCCGCCTGACGCACGAGGGCTGCAAGGTCGCCGTGCTGTCCACCTTCGAGCACCGCTCGTTCGAGCTGGCCGACAACGGCATGCTGTTCAAGCCGCAGTCGGACCTGGCGATCCTCAACTACATCGCCAACCACATCATCCAGTCGGGCGCGGTCAACACGGCCTTCGTCGAGAAGGCGGTGAACTTCAAGCGCGGCGTGACCGACATCGGCTACGGCCTGCGCCCCGAGCATCCGCTGGAGAAGGACGCCAAGGACGCCAAGGACCCCAACGCCTCGGCCCCGATGTCGTTCGACGAGTACAAGGCGTTCGTCGCCGAGTACACGCTGGAGAAGGCCGCCGAGATTTCCGGCGTGCCGCCTGAGAAGCTGAAGGCGCTGGCGGAGCTCTACGCCGACCCGAAGCGCAAGGTGGTCTCGTTCTGGACCATGGGCTTCAACCAGCACACGCGCGGCACCTGGGCCAACAACCTCATCTACAACATCCACCTGCTGACCGGCAAAATCTCCGAGCCGGGCAACGGTCCGTTCTCGCTGACCGGCCAGCCCTCGGCCTGCGGCACGGCGCGCGAGGTCGGCACCTTCGCCCACCGTCTGCCCGCCGACATGGTGGTGACCAACCCCGAGCACCGCGCCAAGACCGAGAAGCTGTGGAAGGTTCCGGAAGGCACCATCCCCGACAAGATCGGCTTTCACGCGGTACTTCAGAGCCGCATGCTGAAGGACGGCAAGCTCAACGTCTACTGGACGATGTGCACCAACAACATGCAGGCCGGGCCGAACATCAACGACGAGATGCTGCCCGGCTGGCGCAACCCCGCCAACTTCGTCATCGTCTCCGACCCCTATCCGACCGTCTCCGCCCTGTCGGCCGACCTCATCCTGCCCACCGCCATGTGGATGGAAAAGGAAGGCGGCTACGGCAACGCCGAGCGCCGCACCCAGGTGTGGCGCCAGCAGGTGAAGGCGCCGGGCGAGGCCAAGTCCGACCTGTGGCAGCTCATGGAGTTCGCCAAGCGCTTCAAGGTCGAGGAGGTGTGGCCGGAGGACCTGATCGCCAAGGCGCCGGAGTTCCGCGGCAAGACGCTGTTCGACATCCTGTATGCCAACGGTCAGGTGAACCGGTTCCCCGTCTCCGAGTGCCAGCCGGGTTACGACAACGACGAGTCCAAGCACTTCGGCTTTTACGTCCAGAAAGGGCTGTTCGAGGAATACGCCGCCTTCGGCCGTGGCAAGGCCCATGATCTGGCCGATTTCGAGCTCTATCACAAGGCCCGTGGCCTGCGCTGGCCGGTGGTCGACAACAAGGAGACGCTGTGGCGTTTCCGCGAAGGCTATGACCCCTACGTCAAGGCCGGCGAGGGCGTGAAGTTCTACGGCAACAAGGACGGCAAGGCGAACATCTTCGCCCTGCCCTACCAGCCGGCGGCGGAAATGCCCGACAAGGACTTCGACCTGTGGCTGGTCACGGGGCGCGTGCTGGAGCACTGGCACACCGGCTCGATGACCCGGCGCGTGCCGGAACTGCACCGCGCCGTGCCCAACGCCGTGGTGTTCATGCATCCCGACGATGCCAAGGACCGGGGCTTGCGCCGCGGCATGCCGGTGAAGCTGCAGACCCGGCGCGGCGAGGTCGCCTCCCGCGTCGAAACCCAGGGGCGCAACAAGCCGCCGCGCGGCGTGGTGTTCATCCCCTTCTTTGATGAAAGCCAGCTCGTCAACAAGCTCACGCTCGACGCCACCTGCCCGATCTCCAAGGAGACGGACTTCAAGAAGTGCGCCGTGCGTGTGCTGAAGGCTTAAAGCGAGGCCATCCCCATGAACGCGAACGACAACAGCACGGTGGATCGCCGGCGGTTTCTGGCCGGCGCGGCCAAGGCCGCCGGCGCCGCCGGTTGTCTGGCGCTGCTCATGGGAACCGCCGCCCGGCCCCAGCGCACCCTGGCCGCCACCGCGCTTCGGCCCCCCGGGGCCAAGGATGAGGCCGAGTTCCTGTCGGCCTGCGTGCGTTGCGGGCTGTGCGTGCGGGCCTGTCCGTACGACACCCTGAAGCTGGCCGACCTCGCCGATCAGGCCGCCACCGGCACGCCCTACTTCGAGGCGCGCGCGGTGCCGTGCGAGATGTGCGAGGACATTCCCTGCGTGGTGGCCTGCCCCACCGGGGCGCTGGACAAGAGCCTGACCGACATCGCCGCCGCCCGCATGGGCACGGCGGTGCTGGTCGGGCATGAAACCTGCCTCAACGCCCTGGGGCTGCGCTGCGATGTCTGCTACCGCGTCTGCCCGCTGATCGACAAAGCCATCACGCTCGACATCCGTCACAACGAGCGGACGGGCATGCACGCCGTCTTGATGCCCATCGTCCACACCGACAAATGCACCGGCTGCGGCAAGTGCGAGAAGTCCTGCGTGCTGGACGAGGCCGCCATCAAGGTGTTACCGCGCGAACTGGCCCAGGGCCGCCTCGGCAGTCACTACCGGCTGGGCTGGCAGGAAAAGACCCGGATGGACGGCATCATCGACCTGCCGGATCGCGGAAGGGAGGCTCGGCCATGAAATGGTTGATCGCCCGACGTCTGGTCCAGGGCCTGTTCCTGGCGCTGTTCCTCACCGGCCCATGGTTCGGTGTGTGGATCACCAAGGGCACGCTGGCCTCCAGCCTGACCTTCGACACCCTGCCGCTGACCGATCCGTTCATGCTGCTTCAGTCGCTGGTCGCCGGCCATGCGCCGGAAACGGCGGCGCTGGTCGGCGCGGTCCTCGTGCTGGCCGCCTACGCGGCACTCGGCGGCCGACTCTATTGCTCGTGGGTCTGCCCGATCAACATCGTCACCGACGCCGCCGCCTGGACGCGCCAGCGTCTCGGCCTGAAGGGCGGGCTGAAGCTCGACCGGCGGATGCGGTTCGTGGTGCTGGCGGCGGTGCTGCTGGCCTCGGCCGGGTCGGGCGTCATCGTCTGGGAACTGGTCAACCCCATCACCCTCACGCATCGGGCGTTGGTGTTCGGCGGCTGGGGTGCGGTGGCGGCACTTGCGGTGTTCCTGTTCGACACCGTGGTGGTCCTGCGCGGCTGGTGTTCGCACCTCTGTCCGGTCGGCGCCTTCTACGGCTTCGTCGGCCGCTTCGGTCTGGTCAAGGTTGCCGCCCCGCAACGCGCCCGTTGCGACGGTTGCGGCGATTGTTACCGGGTCTGCCCGGAGCCCCACGTCATCACCCCGGCCCTGAAGGGGCCGGGCTCCCTCGTCATCCGCGCGGCGGACTGCACGGCCTGCGGCCGGTGCATCGACGTCTGCCCGCGATCCGTGTTCGCGTATGCCCGGCAGCCATCCCGGCGGGCCGAAGCCGTAACGCCCCTTCGTCAAGGAGACTGACCCGTGAAGACTGGAATGAAGACCATCGTCGCGATGGCCGGCTTGGCGCTGGCGGTCGCCGCCTTTGTGCCGGGAAGCCCGTTTGCCGAGGAATTGAAGAGCCTGCGCGGCGACTTGGCCGTCGAGGAGAACAACCCGGCACCGGACATCTTCAATGTCCGCGAGGGCCAGCAGCTGGGGCGCGCCTACCGCCAGCAGCCGCCGCTGATCCCGCACAAGATCGAGAAGTACGAGATCGATCTGAAGGTCAACCAGTGCCTGCGCTGCCATGACTGGCCGAACAACACCAGGGAGAACGCGCCCAAGGTGTCGGAAACCCATTACGTCGACCGTCAGGGCAACCGGCTGGATCAGGTGGCCGGCACCCGCTGGTTCTGCACCCAGTGCCATGTACCGCAGACCGATGCCCTGCCGCTGGTCGACAACGGGTTCAAGCCGGCCAACGCCGGCTCGGCCGCCGGTCAGTAACGGCGAGAGGAGGGTTCAGGCCATGACCACCATCTATGACACCAGCCGCCGGCGCGGGCTGATCGCCCGCCTGTGGTCGGTCTTCTGGAGCCCGACCGGCCGTTGGTCGCTGGGCACCCTGCTGATCGTCGGCGGCATTGGCGGCGTGCTGTTCTGGGGCGGCTTCAACTGGGCGATGGAAGCCACCAACAACCAGGAATTCTGCGTCACCTGCCACGAGATGCGCGACAACGTGTATGCCGAGTACCGCGGCACGATCCACGATTCCAACCCCTCGGGCGTGCGCGCCTCGTGCCCTGACTGCCATGTGCCCAAGGACTGGATGCACAAGGTGGTGCGCAAGATCCAGGCGTCGAAGGAACTGTACCATCACGTCATCGGCTCGATGCCGACCCAGGAGGCGTTCGAGGAGAACCGCATTCGGCTGGCCACCAACGTGTGGACGGCGATGAAGGAGACGGACAGCCGCGAGTGCCGCAACTGTCACAACTTCAACGCCATGGACGTCAGCCTGCAAGGCCCCCGCGCCCGCGAGCGTCATCTCCAGGCGCAGGGGCAGGGGCTGACCTGCATCGACTGCCACAAGGGCATCGCCCACAAGCTACCGGCGGGCGCCTTCGAGGCCGAGCGCCATCTAAACGAAACCTGGGGTAAATAACGACCCCTTGAGCGAGGAAGACGGCCGATGCGGAAGGCTGTTCGGAAGGGGAACATCCCTTCCGAAGGCCGGTGATTGTCGCCGCTGAGTAGATCAGTTTAAAAGTGCCGAGCCATCCGCCTAAGGACAAGCCCCTGACGGATGTGCCGGACACGATCTGGGCGGTGGCCCGCGAGCGCGAGCGGGTGGTTCGGGCGCTGGTCGAAAAGCCTCCTGCCTACGGGGCGCGCAGCGAAATGATGGCGGCGGCGGCCGCTGAACTCGGCATTACGCTCCAGTATCTCTATCGCCTGCTCAAGGCTTACGAGGCCGATCCCCGGACCCGCTCGCTGCTGCCGAAGGTCGGCGCGGTCTGCCCCGCGCGCGACACCGGAGCCGCCATCGTCATGACACGCGCCAACACCGAGGCGATGAACCTGATGCTGGAGGAGATCAGCCGCACCGTCGCCCCCGGCGCCCATGCCGCCGTGGTGATCGATGGGGCGGGATGGCATACCAGCGACGATCGCGTCGTGCCGTCCAACATCACCCTCGTGCCGCTTCCGCCCTACAGCCCGGAACTGAACGCGATCGAGAGGCTCTGGCAGTTCATGCGTGACACGCTGCTGTCCCACCGCCTCTTCGCCGACATCGGCGCCATTCTCGACGTCTGCTGTCGCGTCTGGAACCGCATCCTCGCCGAACCCGGTCGCATCCGCTCCACATGCGGGTACCCGTGGGCCTTACAGGTCAAAATTTAACGGCATTGGTATAAGTCGCTGCACTAATGGCACGAGTCGGACAGAGGATTACGTTCTACAAGGGATGTGGAGCACGACCAACCAGCGCGCTTCTCCAATACGAACTCGGCGTTCTCTGTAAGTGGCCACGAAATGCCAGGCTACTCGACCGCAGATCGACGCCGCCGAAGCAGGCGGCGTAACGCCCAGACATACGGAGACCAGCGCGCCGCAGTGGGCTGGCCCCCCAAGGAGCACTCGGCCTTGTCCAGTGCATCTTCCAGGAGCGCATCATGTAAGGGGCGGAAAACCAGAGGCCAGCTGAGTCGCGCCGGCCCAACCGCCACCATGTCGAGGGTATGCATTAGACGGACCTTGCCGCTGTCGGCGCTCTCGACCGAAAACCCGTGGGTGCCAACGAAGCCAGTGGGTGCGCTGAACCGAAAGAGGATCGAACGCCCGGGTTCATACACCTGGATCGTGTAGCGGACCGGGCCGTGACCGCCCTTCGCCCCAACCGCCAGCGGCCCGTCGAAGCGCATTGCCGGCCATCGCTCCCAGGGCCAGAGGCGGTCCTCGTCGGAAGCGAGCCCGTCAATCAGTTTCCCTGCGGCCTTCAAGGAGGTTGGCAACATTCGGCAATGAACATTCCTGATATTCATGGTGAGGCACTCCAGGCGTCTCGGTTGACCGGTCGCGTGGTCTGTTCGTTCTCGTTCGGGGGGAGCCAGATCGCGGGGTGCTGGCGCCATTCAGGATGCGTGTTCCGCCAGAAACGCTGCGCAATGGCGCGCGGACAAGGCCGGAGCTTCGACAATGGGAACGTGTCCGATACCGTCCAGAAGGACTTTCCTGCTCTGCGCAATTCGGCTTCGCAAAAGCTCGGCGTCATCCCGGTGGACGACGCGATCCTCGGATCCCCACAGAATTAGCGTCTTCTGGGTTATGTGCGGCAGGATGTCCGTCTGGTCCATGTCCTGGGCTGCGTCCCGGATGATTTTCTCGTCGACGTCACGGCGATTGATCTTTTCCTCGGCGAGCACGCTCAAAAACATTTCCGGAATATAAGGCGGCTTATTCATTCCCCATCTTATAAGGGCTTTGTAATCATCCAGAGTCTGGATGCCCATCATAGGATGGACGCCGGTACGGTCGAATGTGCGACGCAGTTCGCTGAGCGTACTCTCCACGCCGCCGGCGTCGATCAGGATCAAGCTGCGCACCCGATCCGGCTGCGCATGCGCCAGGCGCAAGGCGACGGCGGCCCCCATCGAATGCCCCACCAGATGCAGCGTATCGATCGCCAGTGCATCCAGGAATTCGCGCATGTAGCCCGCTTGCTGGCCGACGGAGTAGCCGAGATCCAGACTCTGGACACTCTCCCCATGCCCCGGCAGGTCAGGAACAATCACGCGGCCCCTGAATGGCAGGTGCTTCACGAAACGACACCAGCTGTTTTTGTCGGCGCCGGCACCGTGGAGCAGCATCACGCATTCTTGTGCCGGCAAGCCCGATGTTTCGAAATAGGCCACGTCTCCAAAGCTGAGGCGAACCCTCTCGAGCGATAAGCCGGCGCGACGATATTCCGCGTGCAACGCCTTTCGCAGCAATGATTTTTTGAAATCCGACCAGTAGCGAAGAAATAAAGGGAACATGGATCACCTATTCCGGCTGGGGCCGGCGCAAAGCGCCCTGGAAAAAGACGTTCAGCATCCCGGCGTACAGATCGACCAGCACTGCCCCGGGCTCACGTAGCCATCGCAACATCGCTCCCAGTCGCAAGAAGATGAGATTTTCCGCAAGGGAATGCGCATTCATTTCCGTACTGATCACCCCGTCGTCCTGCCCCTGGCGTATCAGTTGCAACGCCAGAACGGCGAAATCATCATTCTCGAACGGATCGGGACTTTGCTGAGCGCTACTCAGGCGGTAGAAAACATAAGGTCCCACATAGGTCCGGTTTCGCTCAGCATAGGTCGCCTCCATGCGCAGTACGCAATGGAAGGCCTCGACGATGTTAGGTGCTTTCGAGGCGGCCTCTTGCACTGCGGGCCGACCCTGCACTTGGTCTTGCTGGAAACGATAGGCGACCAGGGCTTCCTTGGTCGGGAAATGCTTGTACAAAGTCCCGCGTGCGACGTCGGCGACATTGGCGATCACCTCCATCGAGACCTGCTCATAGCCGAATTGCTCGAACAGTTCCCACGCACGCTCCGCTATATGCCGAGCCGTCTGAGCCAGCTTGCGTTCGCGCCGCCCTGTAGGAGCAGCATTGGGGATCGGGCTCATAGGGGAACGCCGGTTATGAACAATGTCCATTATTGTACACTGTCCAGAATTTGGCACAAGGGCTTCTCCTCCGGCCGTCTCACGGCGAGTTGGCGCATCGTGGCTGTCAAGCTTCTACCGTTGCAGGGAAAGCAAGCGGCCAGGCAACCATGGATTGGCCCGTTCTTGCCTCGGCAACACCGCCTTTAAGGGGTTAAGGGGGCTTGTGGGTGGCACAGTTGTCCAGGGGGTCTGAGTAGTAGCGGACACTGTTGGCGAATTCCGGGGAGCTCGTCACGGGCCGGGGATGGCGGCTGTTGAACCGGCATCCTCAGTCCGGAAGGCCGATCATGTCGCTCAAACCGCAGACCATTCCACCGGTGCCCGAAACCACTGCGGCGGTGGCTCGCGCCGCCTTTCCCAAGGGTAATGCTGTTCTCCGCCTCCGCGACGTACTGGGGCCGATTTATCAGGACGAGCCGTTCGCCGACTTGTACCCGCGCCGAGGGCAGCCAGCCGCGGCGCCGTGGCGGTTGGCGCTGGTGTCGGTCCTTCAGTTCTTGGAGGATTTGCCTGACCGGCAAGCCGCCGAAGCTGTGCGCGGGCGGATCGATTGGAAGTACGCTCTCAGTTTGGACCTCACCGATCCCGGCTTCAACTTTTCCGTGCTGAGCGAGTTCCGCACCCGATTGATCGCCGGAGAGCGGGAAACGTTGTTGCTGGACACCGTGCTGGAGCGCTTGAAGGAGGCCGGGTTGGTGAAGGCGCGTGGCCAACAGCGCACCGATTCCACCCGTCAGCGACATTGATCGCACCGCTCCCATCCAGGCGGCACTGGCGTCGCACGGCGTGGCACCCGCAGTGCATGTCCTTGATGCCGGCTATGTCGATGCGCCCTTGTTGCTGTCCAGTCAGGCCGATCGGGGGATCGAGATCGTCGGGCCGGTTCGCCCCGATGCCAGTTGGCAGGGCAAGACGCGCCAGGGTTACGATCTGGGAGCTTTCGCCATCGACTGGGAAGCCCGGACCGTGACCTGTCCGCAAGGCGAAACCGCGACGTCCTGGGTGCCGAAGACGGACACCTGGGGCAACGCTGTCAGTGCCGGTTGAATACTCCCCAAAAGTGGCGGCTGAAAAATCCCCAGGCTGACGCAACGGCACGGCTCCGGGGCGTACGCCCCGGAGCCGTGCGGCCGCCATTCGCCCATGATCCCCTCCATCGCTGGAGGGAGA
>DASPMK010000109.1:0-3997 GCA_035627075.1 Azospirillaceae bacterium | reverse complement strand
GACCCGGCGCGGGAGCGGCCGGCGGCGCGGTCGGCGTCGTCGCCTTGTCGCCGGGCTTGGCCTGGGTATCGTTCCGCAGGGCGCCTTTGAGGTCGGCCTCTCGCCGGCGGGTGGTCTGTTCGATGGTTTCCACCTTGGCCTGTTGCACCTCGATGTCCGGAGCGATGCCCAGCGCCTGGATCGAGCGGCCGGATGGTGTGTAGTAGCGCGCGGTGGTCAGGCGAATGGCGCCATGGCCCGGCATCGGGATGATGGTCTGCACCGACCCCTTGCCAAAAGACTGGGTACCCATGACGACGGCACGATGATGATCTTGAAGAGCGCCGGCGACGATCTCCGACGCGGACGCCGAGCCCTGGTTGACCAGCACGACCATCGGCAGGCCCTTGGCCACATCGCCGGGCTTGGCGTTATAGCGCTGGCCCCCCTCGCTCTTGCGCCCGCGGGTGGAGACGATCTCGCCCTGCTCCAGGAAGCTGTCGGACACCGAGATGGCCTGATCCAGAAGGCCGCCTGGATTGTTGCGCAGGTCCAGGACATAGCCGACCAGCTTGTCGCCCACTTCCTTGGAAATGCCCTGGATCGCCTTCTCCAGCCCCACCTGGGTCTGCTCGTTGAAGGTGGTGATGCGGATATAGCCGACGTTGCCTTCGGTGCGGTACTTCACCGACTGGATTTTGATGACGGCGCGGGTCAGGCTGACGTCGATTGGCTCACCGGCCTCGCCCCGGCGCAGGGTAACCTTGATGTCGGAGCCGACGGGACCGCGCATCTTCTCCACCGCCTCGTTCAGCGCCAGACCCGCCACCGGCTCGCCGTTCAGGTGGGTGATGAGATCGCCGGGCTGCAGGCCGGCACGCGAGGCGGGCGTGTCGTCTATGGGTGAAACGACCTTGATCAGGCCGTTTTCCATGGTGACCTCGATGCCGAGCCCACCGAACTCGCCGCGGGTCTGAACCTGCATGTCCTGGAAGTTCTTGCGGTTCAGATAGCTGGAGTGGGGGTCCAGCGCGGTGAGCATGCCGTTGATGGCGTTCTCGACCAGCTGCTCGTCGGTTACCTGCTCGACGTATTCGGAACGCACCCGCTCGAACACGTCACCGAACAGATTGAGCTGCCGGTACGTGTCCGAGGTGTTGGTTTCCGCGTGCGCCCCGGCCGACGCCAGCGTCAGCAGGGCCGCGATGGCGGCGGCGGTCCTCGTTGTCCTCATCTACCCTCGTCCTTTCCCATCCTGGGCACTGAGGCCGCGCTGTGGATTGACCGGTTGGCCGTTCCGGCGCAGCTCGTAATAAAGTTTGGGGTTACCGTCCGCCGGAGCCTGCAGGATGCCGATGGGTTCCCCCGCCGCCAACTGTTGCCCGACGGCACTGTCGATACGGCCGAGTCCCGCCAGGAGACTATGATATCCGTGGCCGTGCTCGACGATCAAGATTTGCCCGTAGCCCTTGAAGGGTCCGGCGAATTGAACATGGCCGGAGAACGGCGACACCACCGTCGTGCCCGGCCTGGCCTGAATGGTTACGCCACGGCTGACCACCCCGAAGCGGTCGGTTTCCCCATAGCGGACCATGACGCGTCCCTGGACCGGCAGGCGCAGGTTGCCCAGACGGGCGACATCGTCACCAGAAGGCGGCGACTGCGCGGCAGCCTGCCGTGTTTCCCTTTCCTGTTCCGCCAGGGCGGTGGCGCGTTGCTGTTCGGCGGCGGCGCTCTGGCGGCGCCGCTCGGCCTCGGCGAGTTGGCGTTTCTCCTCGGCCTCCTCGGCCAAGCGGCGTTCCTCGGCGGCGCGACGTTCGGCCTCCCGGCGCTCGGCGCCGCGGCGTTCAGCTTCCCGCTGTTCGGCCTCCCGGCGCTCGGTTTCGATCTTCTCCATCAACTGGCGCAGGTCGGCGGCCTGTCCCGCCAGCTTGGACATGCGTACCTGCACCTGGCCGCGTTCGGCGTCGGTGCGGCGCGACAGTTGGGTGCGCTTTTCCACCAGGGCAGCCAACTCCTGCTGACGCTGGGCCAGATTCTTCCGGGCGACGGCCACTTTTTCCCGCTGAGTCGCCAGACGCTCGCGGGTGTCGGCCAGTTCCTTCAACTCGGCGGCCAGCGCCTCGGCCTGGGCGCGCAACGGCGGCACCGCCGAGGACAGCAGAAGCGCGCTACGGGCGGCGTCCAGCGGCCCGGCCGGGCGGGCCAGCAAGGCTTCGGTGGGGGTGCGGGCAAGCCGCTGGAGGGCGCCGAGCAGGATGGTGATCTGCTCCCGGTTGGCGGCCAGCCGATCGGCGCGGCTCTTTTCCTCGGCCTCCAGGTTATCGGTCTGCTCTTCGAGCCGATTCAACTCCTCTTCCAGGTGGGCGGTTTCGTCGGCGGCGGAGACCAGCCGGGCGCGCAGGTCGAGCAGTTCCTGGTTCAGAGTCTCGGCCTGTTTGTCCAGGTTTTCCTGACGCGCCTTCTGGTTGGCGAGATCCTGTTCGACGCGCTTCAAATTCCGGTCGGGCGCGGTCTGGGCGAGCGCGGCCTGAATGCCCGCCATCGCCACCGCCACCACGACCAGAGTTTTCCTCATCACAGGTCCTTAAGGGGGAGCGCAGGCCCCAGGTCTTGACTACTTCGCCGCCGCATGCGCCGCCGTCCGTTGCAGCAGCGATTCCCCGGTCATTTCCCTCGGTTGAGGCAAGCCGATCAACTCCAGCAGTGTCGGCGCGATATCGGCCAGCTTGCCGTTCTTCAGGCTGCGCACATTCGCCGGGCCGTTGACCAGCACCAGCGGCACGAGATCCAGCGTGTGGGCGGTGTGCGGCCCGTTGGTTTCCGGGTCCAGCATCAGCTCGCAGTTGCCGTGGTCGGCGGTGACCAGCATTACCCCTCCCTGGCGACGCACGGCTGCCTCCACCCGGCCCAGGCTGCGGTCCACCATCTCGGCGGCTTTGACGGCGGCCTCCAGGATGCCGGTGTGGCCGACCATATCGGGGTTGGCGTAGTTGACGACGATGAAGTCGAACGTGCCGCCGTCGATGGCATCCACCAGCTTGTCGGTGACCTCGTCCGCCGACATCTCGGGCTGGAGGTCATAGGTGGCGACCTTCGGCGACGGCACGAGGATGCGCTCCTCGCCGGGATACGGCATCTCCTCGCCGCCGTTGAAGAAGAAGGTGACGTGCGGGTACTTCTCCGTCTCGGCGATGCGAAGCTGCGTCAGCCCGGCCTTGGAAACCACCTCGCCCAGGGTGTTCACGATCTGCTTGGGCGGGAAGATGGCGGACAGGAAGCGGTTCAGGTCCTTCGAATATTCGACCATGCCGGCGGCGGCGGCGAACTTGACGGCTTTCTTGCGCTCGAAGCCCTTGAACTCGGGGTCGAGCAGGGCGGTCAGGATTTCCCGCGCGCGGTCGGCGCGGAAGTTGGCCATCAGCACCGCATCGCCGTCCTTCATGCCCTGGTAGCCGTCGATGACGGTGGGCAGCACGAATTCGTCGGTGACGTTCGCGGCGTAGGAGGCTTCCATCGCCTGGATGGGATCGGCGTCGGTGCGGTCGCCCTGGGCGAGGACGAGGCCGTTATAAGCCTTCTCCACCCGCTCCCAGCGCTTGTCGCGGTCCATGGCGTAGTAGCGGCCGGTGACGGTGGCGATGTTGACGCCCGGCAACTCATGGATATCGGCTATGAACTCGGCAAGCTGGTCCTTGCCGCTCTGCGGCGGCACGTCGCGGCCGTCGGTGAAAGCATGGATGTCGACGTTGATGCCGTGGTGGCTCAGCACGCCCGCCAGCGCCGCGATGTGGAGTTGGTGCGAATGCACGCCGCCCGGCGACAAGAGGCCCATCAGGTGGCAGGTACCGCCGGTCTTCTTCAAGGCGGCGATCAGATCGCCCAGCGCGTCGTTGCGCTCCAGCTCGCCCTGGACGATAGCGTGGTCGATCATGGGAAGATCCTGGTACACCACGCGCCCGGCGCCCAGGTTCATGTGCCCGACTTCGGAGTTGCCCATCTGCCCCTTGGGCAAACC
>DASPMK010000108.1:0-11390 GCA_035627075.1 Azospirillaceae bacterium | reverse complement strand
CGCGTTGATGGCGTTGGCGGCTTCGGCCGAAATTTCGCCGATTTCGGCGTGCATGCGGTGCTCGGCGATGTCCTCGACCTTGACCGGCAGGAAGGTGCCGGCCCCGACGTGCAGTGTCACCGCCACCGTCTCCACCCCCTTGGCCGCCAGGGCGCCCAGCAGCGCCGGGGTGAAGTGCAGTCCCGCCGTTGGGGCTGCCACCGCCCCTTCGCGGGCGGCGAAAACGGTCTGGTAATCCTCGGCGTCGCTGGCCTCGGCCCCTTGCGGGCGGGGAATGTAGGGCGGCAGCGGCATCTCGCCGTGCCGCGCCAAGGCGGCGAACAGCTCCGGCCCGCCGATGTCGAAGCGCAGGTCCACCTCGCCGCCATCCTTGGTGATCACCTCGGCGCCGAAGTCCTCGGCAAACGCGACGCGGTCGCCGGGGCGCAGGCGCTTGGCCGGCTTGGCGAAGGCCAGCCAGCGGTTGTCACTGGCCCGCTTATGCAGCGTGATCTCCACCTTGACCTCGCCGCGCCGGCCCTTCAGCCGCGCCGGGATGACGCGGGTGTCGTTGAAGACCAGCACATCGCCCGCCCGCAGATATTCGGGCAGGTCACGCATGGCGCGGTCTTCGAGGGTACGGTTTTCGAGAGTATCGTCGGGCACGACCAGCATCCGCGCGCTGTCGCGCGGCCGGGCCGGATGAGCGGCAATACTCCCCGGTGGAAGATGGAAATCGAAGTCGCTGGTCTTCATGGGGCGGTCGTATAGAGCAAACGGCCGTCCCAGGCCAGTGGTTACGGCGCGCCGGTTTGGCCCGGCTGCGGCGAATTGGCATGCTTGCCGCCGCCCCAGTTGATACCCGGCCCCGGCCGTTCATCCGTCAGCAGGCCGGTATCGACCTCGATCACCGTTGGGCCGGGGTGGAACACGCCACTCTCGAATTGATAAGCCACCGTGAAGCCCAGCAGGATGGCCAGCATCAGGGCCAGAATGTCGGCGTAAAAACGCCAGTCGATGTGCGTCCTCCGGCCCATCAACATGGCTACCTCCCTCGCGTGGCGCCGCCCTTGAGAACGGCGGCGCCATTCAATCGGATTACCCCATAAACTTTATATTTGTTTGCGGGAAACCCGGTGCAAGGGGGAAAGGATCACGCCTGAACGATTTCTCCGTGCCAGCGGCAGTCCGTCTCAGCCAGTTCGACGAAACGCTCGGTGATGGTTTCCGGCGGGGGGTGCTGGTTGGGGTCCTCGCCGGGGAAAGCGGCGGCTCGCATGGCGGTGCGCACCACGCCAGGGTCCAAGAGGTTCACCTTCAGCGGCGACTTGGTCACCTCGGCGGCATAGGTCTTGACCATGGCCCCCAGCGCCGCCTTCGACGCGGCATAGCAGCCCCAGTAAGCGACGGCACTGTGCGCCGCCCCGGAGGTGACAAAGATCGCCCGTCCGGCATCCGATCCGCGCAGCAGAGGGTCGAGCGTGCGGATCAGGCGGTAGTTGGCCATGACGTTCACGATGAACGCCCGCTCCCACACCTTGGCGTCGGAGTAGGCGACAGGGCCGACGTGCCCAAGCATGCCGGCGTTGCCCACCAGGATGTCGAGCTTGCCGAACCGCTCGAACAGCGCCGGCCCCAGGGTGTCGATCTTGTCGAGTTCCTGGAGATCCAGCGGGATCAGGGTGGATGTGCCGCCGATGGCCTGAATGGCATCGTCCACTTCCTCCAGGCCGCCGACAGTGCGGGCGGTCAGGATGACGTGGGCGCCCTCGGCGGCGAAGCGCTTGGCGACGGCGGCGCCAATGCCGCGCGAGGCGCCGGTGATGAAAGCGGTGCGACCGGAAAGGCGTTTAGACATGGGGTATGGCCGGGCTTGAGGTCAAAAAAGGAGGCAGGAAGATTCCTGCCCCCGGCTCGGAACATCAAGCCCTTTTCGCCGCCGCCAGATCGGAAACGCCGGCATGGCTGGCCTGGGAATCGCGGTCTATCAGGGAAATCGGGTACTCGCCGGTGAAGCAGGCGTCGCAGAACTGCGGCGCACCGGCGTTTCGCTTGGCTTCGCCCATCGCCTTGTACAGGCCGTCGATGGAGATGAAGGCCAGGGAGTCGGCGCCGATCTGCTCGGCCATTTCCTGGACCGTGTAGTTGTGGGCCAGCAGCTTGGCCGGCTCCGGCGTATCGATGCCGTAGAAGCAGGAGTGCATGGTCGGCGGGCTGGAAATGCGCATGTGTACCTCGGTGGCGCCGGCGGCGCGCACCATTTCCACGATCTTGCGCGAGGTGGTGCCGCGCACGATGGAATCGTCCACCAGGATCACCCGCTTGCCCTCGATCAGGCTGCGGTTGGCGTTGTGCTTCAGCTTCACGCCCAGATGACGGATGTTGTCGGTCGGCTCGATGAAGGTACGGCCGACGTAGTGGTTGCGGATGATGCCCAGCTCGAACGGAATGCCGCTCTCGCTGGCGAAGCCCAGCGCCGCCGGCACGCCGCTGTCGGGCACCGGCACGACCATGTCGGCACTCACCGGCGCCTCGATGGCCAGCTGCTGGCCGATCCGGCGGCGGGCGTCGTACACCGAGCGGCCCTCGATGTTGCTGTCGGGCCGCGCGAAATAAATATACTCGAAGATGCAGAACCGGCTGCCCTGGTCCTGGAACGGCCGCAGGCTGTGGACGCCCGACTTGTCCAGCACCACCATCTCGCCCGGTTCGACGTCGCGGATGAAATCGGCGCCGACGATATCCAGCGCCACCGTCTCGCTGGTCAGAATATAGCTGTCGCCGACCTTGCCCAGCACCAGTGGCCGCACGCCAAACGGGTCACGCACGCCGATCACCACGTCCTTGGTGATGGCGACCAGCGAGTAGGCGCCCTCCACCTGCCGCAGCGCCTCGACCATGCGATCGATGGGCGAGCCGCCGCGCGCGGTCGCCATCAGGTGGACGATTACCTCGGTATCGGTGGTGGACTGGAACAGGCAGCCCCGCCGGACCAACTGCTTGCGCAGCAGATAGGCGTTGGTCAGGTTGCCGTTGTGGGCCAGCGCGAAGCCGCCGAATTCGAAGTCGGCGAACAGCGGCTGGACGTTGCGCAACACGGTGTCGCCGGTGGTGGCGTAGCGGACATGGCCGATGGCGGTGGCGCCCTTCAGATTGCGGATTACCGCTTCGGAGCTGAAGATGTCGCCGACTTGGCCCAGCGAGTGCTTGGCGTGGAACTGCTCTCCGTCGAAGGAAACGATGCCGGCGGCCTCCTGGCCGCGATGCTGGAGCGCGTGCAGGCCCAGCGCCGTCATGGCCGCGGCGTGGGCGTGGCCGAAAATGCCGAAAACGCCGCACTCCTCGCGCAGCTTGTCATCATCGAGCGGGTTGGTGGTGAGCATGGGCCGGAGCAACCTTTCGCGGGCGGCGGTGCTGAAAAAGGGGATACTTACGGGTTCTTGGGGCCTTGGGAGTTGATCAGGCTTTCGATCTTGCCTCGATCCTGCGTGTTATAGCCCGGGGCGCCGGCGGGCGCACCCGTCTTCGGCGCGTCCGCGCGTGGCACGGGGGTGGCGAGCTTGCGCAACGCCTCTTCGGCCTGGATGGCGGCCTGGGCCTTCTCGCGGGCCGCGTCGACCTGGGTATTGGCGGCCGTCAGCGTACCCTCGGGCACGAAGGTCTTCAGCCACTCGGCGCCAGCTTCGACCATGGGGCGGGTCTTGGCGGTGGTGAGCCACTGGGGCTGCGGGTCCTTGTCGCTGGGCGGCATCAGCCAGACCAGGAATAGATAGGCAAGGCAGACCAGCACCGCACCCCTGGCCGCGCCAAAAAGTACGCCGAGCGAGCGGTCGATGGCGTTCAAGGTCGATCCGCGCACGAAACCGGCGATCTGGGCGCCGACGATGGTCAGCAGCGCCAGACCCGCCACGAACGTACCCACCATCGCCAGCCCGTCGGCCAGCATGGCGAAGGAGATGTACTGGCGAGCCAGCGGCTGGACGTACGGGAACGCGTACATGGCGACGAACGCCGCACCCACCCAGCTCGCCACCGACAGGACTTCGCGTACGAAACCGCGGGTGAACGCCAGAAGCGCCGACAGGCCCAGGATCGCGAAGACCGCCAGATCGGCGGGGTTGACGGGAAGATTGTTCATGCGTGACGCATCCGGGTTGGTTTCGTCATTCCGGGACGGGGCCTACGAATAGCCGTGGGGAGCCTGATTGAACAGGGGCAACAACTCGCCCAGCGTCTCCAATTCGATCAGGCGCAGGGAATCCTCGCCCCGCGCCTTGCCCCGGCTGGTGCGGCGGTGAGGAATGATGGCCGAGGCAAACCCCAGTTTGGCCGCCTCCTTCAAGCGCGCCTCCATCTGGCCGACGGCGCGCACCTCGCCCGACAGCCCGATCTCGCCGAACACCACGGTATCGCGCGGCACCGGTTCGCCGGTCAGCGACGATACCAGCGCCGCCGCCACCGCCAGATCGGCCGCCGGCTCGGTGACGCGCAGGCCGCCGGCGACGTTCAGGTACACGTCGTTGGCACCGATCTGCACGCCGCAACGCGCCTCCAGCACCGCCAGCACCATGGCCAGCCGCGCCGAATCCCAGCCCACCACCGCGCGTCGGGGCGTACCCAGCGGCGAGGGGGCGACCAGCGCCTGGACCTCCACCAGCACTGGCCGGGTGCCTTCGACCCCGGCGAACACGGCCGCTCCCGACACGTCGCCGCGCCGGTCGGCCAGGAACAGCGCCGATGGGTTGGAAACCTCGGACAGGCCGCCGTCGGTCATCTCGAACACGCCAATCTCGTCGGTGGCGCCAAAGCGGTTCTTGACGGCGCGCAGGATGCGGAACTGGTGGCCGCGCTCGCCCTCGAAGTACAACACGGTATCGACCATGTGCTCCAGCACGCGCGGGCCGGCGATGGTACCTTCCTTGGTGACGTGGCCGACGATCAGCACCACGATACCCCGCCGTTTCGCCACCCGGATCAATTCCTGGGCCGAGGCGCGGACCTGCGCCACCGTGCCTGGCGCGCTGTCCAGTGTATCGACGTACATGGTCTGGATCGAGTCGATCACCACCAGTTCCGGCGCCTCCGCCGCCTCCAGCGAGGCGCAGATGTCGCGCACGTTGGTGGCCGCCGCCAATTGCACCGGAGCGCTCGCCAAGCCTAAGCGCGTAGCGCGCAGGCGCACCTGATCCACCGCCTCTTCGCCCGAGACGTACGCGCAACGCCGCCCTTGGGCCAGGCGGCAGACGACCTGAAGCAGCAGGGTGGACTTGCCGATGCCGGGATCGCCGCCCACCAGCAGCGCCGAACCGGGCACAAGGCCACCGCCGCACACCCGGTCGAACTCGGCGATGCGGGTGACATGGCGGGGAGCTGTGGCCGACACCCCGTCGAGGCCCACGAATTCCAGCCGCTTGCCCGCCGCCCGGCCCAGCCCCTTGGGCGCGGACTCCGGGACCGCTTCCTCAACAAGCGAGTTCCATTCACCGCAGGCGTCGCATTTGCCTCCCCACTTCGGGAAACTGGCGCCGCACGCCTGACAGACATAGCGGGTGGTCGATCGGGCCAAGGCTGGCGAAATCCGGTTGTCCTGGAGTGGCGCACACATAGCATGCCGCTCGGGCGAAGGGTAAGGGCTTTGCCTTATGGCTCCCGTCCTATATGCGCATTCATCGCTGTCGTTGCCATAGGCCGGTCGCAAGCGCCACCCCCAAGCCCACGATGACGGCCGCGGTGAGGTCGAGCGGCCGGATGGCTTCACCGAGCAGAAGGTTGCCGCCCAAAGCGGCCAGGGCCGGAACCAGGGCGCTGAAGGCGGCGGCCGTGGTCGATCCGAGCCGTTGCACGGCAAATCCGTAGCCGAGAATGGCGACGAAGCCGGACAGGCCCCCCTGCACCACGGTCTGCAAGGCGAGATCGGCGGCAGGTACGCGATCCAGCCGCGATCCGAGCACCACGGCAAGGCCGAGATGAATCGCCAGGGACCATACGCTGACCACGGCCGCCGCCTGGAAGGCGGTCAGGGCGCTGCGTTTGAAGGCGTGGGTGTAAGCCGCCCACATCGAGGCCGCGAGGATGAACAGCAGGTCGCCCATCCAGGCCGTTCCTGTCCCGGCGAGAATTTCCGCCCCGCCAATCAGGACGATGCCAAGGGCGATGAAGGCATAGCCGGCGGTCTGCGCCTTTCCCAGCCTCTCCCCCAGCAGCGCCCAGGCAATCAGCCCCGCCCACAGGGGCATGGTTCCGGGCATCAGCGCACCGGCATGGGCGGCTGGCGCAAAGCTCATGCCCAGGGAGCCGACGAGCAGAAACGGTGCGCCCGACCCGGACAGGATCAACGCCAGAACCCACTTGGGCACACCGGCGGGCAGCAGGCCGACCTTCCACCAAACGGGCGCCAGCAGGACAGTGGGAACGCTGTAGCGCAGAATGCCCACATCCACCGGCCCCAGATGGCTGGTCACGGAATGGCGCGTGGCGACGATCCATCCCGCCCATATCAGAACCGTGAGCAAGGCCGCGCCGATCCCCGCCAACCTGGAGCTGTTATCATTTCCCATCTCCGCCCTCCCTGACCGTTTCCAAGGCATGATGAGGCCAGAGGGCAGGGCGCGTCCTTGCAATTTCAGCCAATTTTTCACACGATTCGGCAATGGTCTGCCAAACAAGAATGCAAATGGGGCGTATCATGCCAAATCGGCAGCTTGATGAGACGGACATCCGAATCTTGAGGATGTTGCAGGAGGACGGGCGCCTTACCAACGTCGATCTGGCCGACCGCGTGAACCTGTCGGCCTCGCCGTGTCTGCGCCGAACGAAGCGTCTGGAGGACGACGGCGTCATTCGCGGCTACCGGGCCGATCTGGATCGGGTAAAGCTCGGGCTGGCCCTGACGGTGTTCGTCGAGATCAAGGTGGAAAAGCACAATCGGGAAAACGCCGACGCGCTGACGGCGGCACTGCGCGGCATGCCGGAAGTGGTGTCCTGCTTCATGGTGTCCGGCCAGGCCGACTTCATCGCCGAACTGGTGGTGCCGGACTTGGCCGCCTACGAGCGGGTTCTATCGGAAAAGCTGCTGACTCTGCCGATGGTGACCGATATCCGCTCCAACTTCGCCCTGCGCACCATCAAGACGGGCGGTTCCCTGCCGATCCCGGATTAAAGCGCCCGGATCGCCATCTTGATCGGCCCCTCGGCGCGGCCGTGGACGAACTGGTCCACGTACGGGTTGCCGGAGTCGTCGATCCGCGACGCCGGTCCGGACCAGATGATCTGGCCCTGGTAGATCATGGCGACGCGATCGGCGATCTTGCGGGCCGATGCCATGTCGTGGGTGATGGTCAGGGCGGTGGCGCCAAGGTCCTTCACGCACTGCACGATCAGGTCATTGATGACGTCGGCCATGATCGGGTCCAGGCCGGTGGTCGGTTCGTCGAAGAAGATGATCTCCGGCTCGGCGGCAATGGCGCGGGCCAGCGCCACGCGCTTTTGCATGCCGCCCGACAGTTCGGCCGGAAACAGGTCGCCCACTTCGGGACCAAGCCCCACCGCCCCCAGCTTGGCGATGGCGATGTCCTTGGCTTGGCGGCGCGGCATATGCTCGCCCTGGATCAGGCCGAAGGCGACGTTTTCCCACACCGGCAGGCTATCGAACAGGGCGGAGCCCTGGAACAGCATGCCGAACTTGCGCATTACCCGTTCGCGGTCGCGGCGGCTGAGATTCACCGTCTCCTCGCCGTCGATCTGGATCGATCCGCGATCAGGATGCAGCAGGCCCAGGACGCATTTCAGCATCACCGACTTGCCGGTGCCGGACCCGCCGATCACCACCATGGACTCGGCTTGCCCGACCTTCAGGTCGACGCTGCGCAGCACCTGCTTGGGGCCGAAAGCCTTGGCGACGTCCTTCAGGACGATTTTCGGCGGGGTATGGTCGGCGGCAAGGGTCATTTGCTGAAGAACAGGCCGGTGATGAGATAATTGGTGACCAGGATCATGATCGAGGCCGACACCACCGCGGCGGTGGTGGCCGCTCCCACACCCTGGGCGCCGCCCTTGGAGTGGTAGCCGTGATAGCAACCCATCAGCGCGATCACAAAGCCGAACACGGCAGCCTTGACGAGGCCGGAAATGACGTCCAGCGGCTCCAGGAATTCCCAGGTGCGGCTGATATAGGCGGCGGGGTTGAAGTCCAGCCGGTAGACGCCGACCAGGAAGCCGCCGAACACGCCGATGATATCGGCCACCAGCACCAGGATCGGCAGCATGGTCAGCCCCGCCACGACGCGAGGCACCACCAGATACTTCATCGGGTTGGTTGCCAGCGTGGCCAGGGCGTCCACCTGTTCGGTCACCCGCATGGTGCCGATCTCGGCGGCGATGGCGGCGCCGATGCGACCCGCCACCATCAGGCCGGCGAGCACCGGCCCCAACTCGCGGGTCATCGACAGCACGACCACGGTGGCGACCGCCCCTTCCGCCTGGAAGCGAGCGAAGCCCGTATAGCTCTGAAGCGCCAGCACCATGCCGGTGAACAGCGCCGTCAGCCCCACCACCGGCAGCGAATAGTACCCGATATCGACAATCTGCCGGCCGATCAGGCGGAGGTAGAACGGCGGACGGACGCAGTGGGTCAGCGCCCGCCACATGAACAGGGAGAAACCGCCGGTGGCCTCGAAAAAGGTCAGGAGAGTGCGGCCGATGGCGCTGACGAAACCCATTACACCCCCATGCCGGCGCCGGTGTGGACGCGATGATAACGCCCCCCCAGGCTGGTCAGGATCTCGTAACCGATGGTGCCGGCCTCGG
The DNA here is from genome assembly GCA_035627075.1 of Azospirillaceae bacterium. Classification (GTDB taxonomy): domain Bacteria; phylum Pseudomonadota; class Alphaproteobacteria; order Azospirillales; family Azospirillaceae; genus DASPMK01. The sequence continues at coordinate 2,606 of DASPMK010000108.1, read as the reverse complement.
CCGCGACCTGATCGACGGTGCGGTTGGGGCCGATCACCTCGACCAGGGTGCCGGGGGCGACGGTGCCCTCGGGCAGGTCGGTGACGTCGACAGTGATAAGGTCCATGGAGATCCGTCCGACCACGGGAGCGGGCAAGCCTGCGACGAAGACATGACCGCGACCACCAAGAGCGCGCATGTAACCATCGGCATAACCGAGCGCGATGGTGGCTATTCTACCCTTTCGGGCAACGCGGTGGACGGCACCGTAGCCAACGGTCATGGGGCTGTCAACGTTACGCACCTGCAAAACCCGCGCGTCCAGGCGGATGGTCGGGCGCATCGGATTGGAACGGGCGGGCAGGGGATTAACGCCGTAGAGCGCGCAACCCGGCCGCACCATGTCCAGGTGATAGTCGGTGCCCAGGAACACGCCGCCGGAATTGGCAAGGCAGCGCGGAGCGGGGGGCAGGCGTTCGCAGGCGGCCAGAAAACGGCCGCGTTGCATCGGATTCATCGGGTTGTCGGCCTCGTCGCCACAGGCCAGATGCGTCATCCAGGCCAGCACCGGCACACCGGCCAGCCGCTCCGGCCCGCCCGCCAGCCGGTCCAACTCGTCGGGGCCGAGGCCCAGGCGGTTCATGCCGGTATCGATGTGGATCACGGCGGCGCGCGCTTGCCCGTGGGAGGGGCCGTGTGCGCGCCAGCGCTCGATCTCGCCCAGGCCGTTCAGCACCGGGGTGACGCGCGAGTCGAGATGGTCGGCCCCGGTGCCAGGCAACAGGCCGCCCAGGTTCATGATGTCGGCGTCCGGGACCACCGCGCGCAGCGCAATGGCCTCCTGGAGTTGCGCCACGAAGAACCGGGTGCAGCCGGCGGCGGCCAGAGCGCGGACCACCGGCACCATCCCCAGGCCATAGGCATCGGCCTTGACCACCGCCGAGGCCACGGCGGGCGCCACGCGGTCGCGGATCAGCCGCCAGTTGGCGACCACGGCGTCCAGGTCGACGGTAAGGATGGCGCCCGCCGACCGCCGGGCACGCTCCTCCTCACTCGTCGAAGCCGCCGCCACCATGGTGGGTGTCGAGGTCGGAGAACTTGGTGTACTGGCCGTCGAAGTACAGCCGGACTGTGCCGATAGGGCCATGGCGCTGCTTGGCGATGATGACTTCGGCGGTATTATGCACCTCTTCGCACCGCTGTGCCCAGCGTTGGTACCGGTCATTGAACTTATCGTCGCTTTCGTCGGGCCGGCGGGTGGGTTCGGCGCGTTCCAGGTAATACGGTTCGCGGAAAACGAACATCACCACGTCGGCGTCCTGCTCGATGGAGCCCGACTCGCGAAGATCCGAAAGCTGCGGCCGCTTGTCCTCGCGCTGCTCGACGGCGCGCGACAACTGCGACAGGGCGATCACGGGAACGTGCAGTTCCTTGGCGATGGCCTTCAGGCCACGGGTGATCTCGGAGATTTCCAGCACGCGGTTTTCCTGACTGCGCGACGAACCGGAGCCCCGCATCAACTGGAGATAGTCGACCACGATCGCGTCCAGCCCATGGGTCCGCTTCAGCCGCCGCGCGCGGGTACGCATGGCGGTGATGGACAGGGCCGGGGTGTCGTCGACGAAGAACGGTACTCGGGCCAGTTCCTGGCTGGCCTGGACGAAGCGGGGGAAATCGCTTTCCTTGATCTCGCCACGCCGGATTTTGTCCGATGGCACCTGGGCCTCGTCGGCGAGGATACGGCCGGCAAGCTGTTCAGCCGACATTTCCAGCGAGAAGAACGCCACTACGCCGCCTTCCTGCCCGCCCGAGCGCAGGTGTGCCTTGGCGGCGTTGAAGGCCATGTTGGTCGCCAGCGCCGTCTTACCCATCGAGGGACGGCCGGCAAGGATCAGCAGGTCCGAGGGGTGCAGGCCGCCCAGCTTCAGGTCTATGTCGCGCAGGCCGCAGGTGACGCCGGTGACGGCGCTCTGGCGGCGGTAGGCGGACTCGGCATTCTGGATGGCGATGGTGACCGATTGGCCGAACGACACGAAACCGCCCTGGATCTCGCCGGTGGTGGCAAGATCGAACAGCTTCTTCTCCGCCGTTTCGATCTGATCCATGGCCGAGACATCAAGCTCATGCTTGTACGCCTGGTTGACCACCTCCTCGCCCAGATCGATCAGCTCGCGGCGCAGATGCAGCTCATAGATGGCACGGCCATAGTCCTCGACATTGACCACCGTCACCACGTTGGCGGCCAGATCGCCGAGGTAAGCGCCGCCGCCCAACTCGGTCAACTCGGCGTCGCTCTGGAAATAGGGCTTGAGAGTCACCGGGTTGGCGACCTGCCCGCGCTCGACCAGCCGTTCGATGGCGGCGTAGATGCGGCCGTGGACGGGGTCGAAGAAGTGCTCCGCCTTGAGAAACTCGGAAACCTTCTCGTGCGCCTTGTTGTTGACCAGGAGCGCGCCCAGGAGCGCCTGTTCGGCCTCCAGGTTATGGGGAGGGGTACGGTAGCCGGGACCGGAACCGGGCTGGTCGCGAAAGCCCTCGGGCGGCCGCGTGGCGATCATGTCGTGAGACTTGCTGTCCATGTCGCGATACTACCAAAGGCCGGTTTTGAGGGGTGCCGATAAAGCGGT
>DASPMK010000107.1:0-19841 GCA_035627075.1 Azospirillaceae bacterium | reverse complement strand
CGTAGCCCGGCGGCGAACCGATCATCCGCGAGACCGCGTGCTTTTCCATGTACTCCGACATGTCGAGCCGGGTGATGGCGTTCTCGTCGTCGAACAGGAAGGCAGCCAAAGCCTTCGCCAGTTCGGTCTTGCCGACGCCGGTGGGGCCGAGAAACAGGAAGGAGCCGGTCGGACGCTTGGGGTCCTTGAGTCCCGCCCGTGCCCGGCGCACCGCCTTGGACACGGCGCGCACCGCCTCGCGCTGGCCGACCACCCGCTCGGCCAGCTTATCCTCCATGCCGCGCAGCCGCTCGCGCTCGCCTTCCAGCATCCGGTCCACCGGGATGCCGGTCCAGCGGGTGACGACATTGGCGATGTCCTTGGCCGTCACCTCCTCCCGCTCGGTGGTGGCACGGGCCTCGGCTTCGGCCAGCCGCCGCTCCAGATCGGGGATGACGCCGTAGGCCAGCTCGCCCGCCTTGGCCCAGTCGCCATCGCGCTGAACGCGCTCCAGCCTGGTGCGGGCCTGGTCCAACTCCTCCTTGAGGCGCCGGCCCTCGGTGCGCCGCGCCTGGGAGACGCGCCATTCCTCCTCCATGGAGGCCAGCCGTTCCTCGGCTTCGGCCAACTCGCCGTCGAGTTTCCCCAGACGGTCCTTCGACGCGGCGTCGGTTTCGCCCTTTAGGGCCTCCCGTTCAATCTTAAGCTGCGCCACCCGGCGACCGACGGCGTCCAGCGGCTCCGGCTTGCTGTCGATGGCCAGACGCAGGCGCGAGGCGGCCTCGTCCACCAGATCGATGGCCTTGTCGGGCAGGCGCCGGTCGGCGATGTAGCGATCCGACAGGCTGACGGCGGCGACGATGGCCGCGTCGGCGATGCGCACGCCGTGGTGAACCTCGTACTTGGCCTTGAGCCCGCGCAGGATCGACACGGCGTCCTCGCTGGACGGCTCGTCCACGTTGACCGGCTGGAAGCGGCGGGCGAGCGCGGCGTCCTTCTCGATGTAACGGCGGTATTCGTCGGGCGTGGTGGCGCCGACGCAACGCAGCTCACCGCGCGCCAGCGCGGGCTTCAGCATGTTGGCGGCGTCGATGGCGCCGTCGGTGCGGCCGGCGCCGACCAGGGTGTGCATCTCGTCGATGAACAGGATGATGCGGCCCGCCGCCGCCTGAACCTCGGCCAGCACGGCCTTCAGCCGCTCCTCGAACTCGCCGCGGAACTTGGCTCCGGCCAGCAGGGCGGTGAGATCGAGCGCCAGCACGCGGCGGTCCTTCAAGCCCTCCGGCACGTCGCCGGCCGCCAGCCGCTGGGCCAGCCCTTCGACGATGGCGGTCTTGCCGACGCCGGGGTCGCCGATCAGCACCGGGTTGTTCTTGGTGCGCCGCGCCAGCACCTGGATGGTGCGGCGGATTTCGTCGTCGCGGCCGATCACCGGGTCGAGCCGGCCTTGGCGGGCGTCCTCAGTCAGGTCGCGGGCGTACTTCTTCAGCGCCTGCCAATCCTGTTCGGCCGAGGGAGCGTCGGCGGTGCGGCCTTGGCGCAGCTTCTCCACGGCCTGGACCAGCGCCTTCGGATCGACACCGGCGCGGGCAAACAGCGGGCCGAGTGGCTCGGCGACGTTTTCCAGCAGACGCTCGGCGGTGACGAAGCGGTCGCCGGCGGCGCGGGCCGCCTCGACCGCGCCTTGCAGGACGCCGGCCAGGCCCGGCGACATATAGATCGGGTGCGGTCCCTCGCCTTCCACACGGGGAAGGCGGGCCAGGGCCTCGTCGACGGCGCTGCGCAACAGATCGGGATCGCCGCCGGCCTCGCGCACCAAGCGGCTGGCGGAGCCTTCGGAGTCGTCGATCAGGCCCTTGGCGAGGTGTTCGGGAAGAAGATGCTGGTGCCGGCCAGCCAGGGCCGACATCTGGGCAGCCTGGATCACGCCGCGCGCACGCTCGGTGAAATGACCGAAGTCCATCTGGCACTCCGTTATGTGTCCCGCCCTGCCAGGAGGCGCGGGAGGCGCCGAAGACGGCCCGCCCAATGCGCAGCCGCCCGTCACCCACGATTTCAGATGGGCAATGCCAAGGCGGACATCAAGACCACGCCCTAAGGCAACGTTGGGGCAACGTGACGTTAACGTCAGGCAACGTTCAGGCAACGTCGCGCTTCGGTCAAGCACTTGATTTTATTGGAGAACAATGACCGGGTTAACGAATTTACCGCGAAAGCGCGGGAGGTTGCCTGAAAGCCGGCGGCGGGCGGAGATTGGGCACCATACGAATTCAGCATAAACCAAACCAGGAATTATTGCAAATGCTCTTAGGAATTTCATCAGGCGTGGATGGCCGTGTTAAGCACGGCCATGACGATCAGGGGTGGTTTCCAGTTTGCGGAAAATCAATGCCGGCTGGATTCGCCGGGGGCAGAGTCGGTATCGTTAACCGTCTCCACGGTTTCACGGATCACCGCCCATGGACCACCACGCCCGAAACGCCCTGCTGTTCCTTGGCCGCCATCTGGCCGCCGGCACCATCGCGGGGCTGGTGTTCTGCGGCGCCATGCTCTGGCTGGACGTCGGCGGCTTCGGGACACTGCTTTTAAGCTCCGAGCATATGGGCGTCGGCCTTTATCTCTTCATCGGCTCGGTCTGCGGCACCTTCGGCGGAGTGGCGATGGTGGTCGGGGTTATGAACCTGGGCGACCACGCCGACCACCCGGATCGCGATTATTGACGTCCAAATTTTGGGCTTTTTGGTTGAAAACTTAGGCAAACTCGCTGACCATCGGGTCAGGTGTTGATCGTTTGGTCAGGATTTTCAGGCCCTCCCGCCATGGCACGGAACTTGCGCCGGGAACATCCCTCAAGGGCCGCCAAACGGCCCGCCACGGGATCTCGCCCAGGAGCACCGCACCCATGGCAGCCTTGCCCAAGACAACCGGCCCGAAGGGGCTGACCGAGGATCTGGTACCACCGCTCAACCCCTTGCAGGCGATGGCGGAGAGCGCCCGCTGTCTCTACTGCTATGAGGCGGCCTGCGTGACGGCTTGCCCGACCGCCATCGATATCCCAGGCTTCATCCGCGCCATCACCACCGGCAACACCAGAGGGGCGGCGGTTACCATCCTGTCGGCCAACATCATGGGCGGCACCTGCGCCCGCGTCTGTCCGACCGAGGTGCTGTGCGAGGCGGCTTGCGTGCGCAACAAGGCGGAAGCCGCCCCGGTTGCCATCGGCCGGCTGCAACGCTTTGCCACCGATGCCCTGATGGCGGAAGGCGTGCAGCCGTTCCGCCGCGATCCTTCCACCGGCAAGCGGGTGGCGGTGGTGGGGGCCGGGCCGGCGGGGCTGTCGTGCGCCCATCGCCTCGCCCGGTTGGGGCATGGGGTGACGGTGTTCGAGGCCAAGGCGAAGGCGGGCGGCCTCAACGAATACGGGCTTGCCGCCTATAAGATGACCGGCGGCTTCGCCCAGTGCGAGGCGGCGTTCATCCTGTCGGTCGGCGGCATTACCGTCGAGCATGGCAAGGCGCTGGGCTGCGACATCACGCTGGAGGAGTTGCGCCGGGAGTTCGACGCCGTGTTCCTGGGCATCGGCCTGGGCGGCGCCAACGCGCTCCACGTACCGGGCGAGGACCTGGAGGGCGTGGCCGAAGCCGTGGACTTCATCGAGATGATCCGCCAGTGCCGCCAAGCCGACCCGGTGCTGGCCGGCAAGCGGGTGGTGGTGATCGGCGGCGGCAATACCGCCATCGATGCCGCCGTCCACGCCCGGCTGCTGGGCGCCGAGGAGGTCACCCTGGCCTACCGGCGCGGACAGGAGCACATGGGGGCGACGGTCCACGAACAGCAGTTGGCTCAGACCTCGGGCGTGGCGCTACGAACGTGGCTCAGCCCGCGCCGCGTGCTGGGGGACGGCGGCACCGCCATCGAGGCCGTTGAGTTCGAGCGGACAAAGCTGGTCGGCGGCAAGCTGGTCGGTACCGATCACACCGTCACCCTGCCCGCCGATCTGGTGCTGAAGGCGGTGGGTCAGTCGCTGAAGGCGCAAGGACTGGACGGGCTGGAACTGGCCGGCGGCCGCGTCAAGACGGATGACAGTGGGCACACCAGCCTGCCCGGCGTGTTCGCCGGCGGCGACTGCGTGAAGAGCGGCGAGAATCTGACCGTGCAGGCCGTCGCCGACGGCACGCGGGCGGCGCTCGCCATCGACCAATTCCTGAAGGGCTGAGGGGCAAGACGATGGCCGATCTTTCCTGCACCATCGCGGGGATCACGTCCCCCAACCCGTTCTGGCTGGCCTCCGCCCCGCCGACCGACAAGGCCTACAACGTCGTCCGCGCCTTCGAGGCCGGATGGGGCGGCGTGGTGTGGAAGACGCTGGGCGAAGACCCGCCGGTGGTCAACGTCTCGTCGCGCTATGGCGCGCTGCTGGACAACGGCCGGCAGCTCATCGGCTTCAATAACATCGAGCTGATCTCCGACCGGCCGCTGGATATCAATCTCCAGGAAATCAAGCAGGTCAAGCGCGACTGGCCCGACCGCGCCATGGTGGTGTCGCTGATGGCGACCATGACCGAGGACGCCTGGGTCGGGCTGGTACGCAAGATCGAGGACACCGGGGCAGACGGGCTGGAGCTGAACCTGGGCTGCCCGCACGGCATGTGCGAGCGCGGCATGGGCTCGGCCATCGGGCAGGTGCCGGAGCTCGTCGAGCGGGTGACGCGCTGGGTGAAGTCCAACACCCGGATGCCGGTGATTGTCAAGCTGACGCCCAACATCACCAACATCCTGTGGTCGGCCGAGGCGGCCAAGCGCGGCGGGGCCGATGCCATCTCGCTGATCAACACCGTGTCCTCGCTGATCGGCGTGGACCTGGATGTGATGGCGCCGATGCCGGTGGTGGACGGCAAGGGGACCCACGGCGGCTATTGCGGCCCGGCGGTCAAGCCGATCGCGCTCAATATGGTGGCGGAAATCACCCGCAACCCGTTCACCGCCGCAACGCCGATTTCCGGTATCGGCGGGGTGACAACGTGGCGCGACGCGGCGGAATTCCTGGCGCTGGGCGCCTCCAACGTGCAGGTCTGCACGGCGGCGATGATCTACGGCTTCCGCATCGTCCAGGACATGATCGACGGCCTGGGTAACTGGATGGACGCCAAGGGCTTCCGCACGCTCGACGATTTCGTCGGGGCGGCGGTCAAGAACGTCGTGAACTGGAACGACCTCAATATGAACTTCGCGCAGAAGGCGCACATCAATCCTGAGTTGTGCATCGACTGCGGCCGCTGCCACATCGCCTGCGAGGATACCTCGCATCAGGCCATCCGCATCCGCGCGGTGGACGACAAGCGGCTGTTCGAGGTGGTGAACGAGGATTGCGTGGGCTGCAACCTGTGCTCCCACGTCTGCCCGGTGCCGGGCTGCATCACCATGCGCCGCGAGGTCAGCGCCCTGCCCTACGTGACGTGGCCCCAGGACCCGCGCAACCCCAACCGCATCGCCTGAGAGGACGGTTTCCATGACCACCAACCAGACCAACCTCACCATCCATGCCAAGCGGCTGTGGGACAGCCTGATGGAGATGGGCCGGATCGGCGGCACGCCCAAGGGCGGGGTGTGCCGGCTGGCGCTGACCGACGTGGACAAGGCCGGGCGCGACCTGTTCGTCCAGTGGTGCCGGGACGCCGGCTGCTCCATCACCGTGGACGCCATCGGCAACATCTTCGCCCGCCGGCCGGGGCGCAACAACGACTTGGCTCCGGTGATCATGGGCAGCCACCTCGACACCCAGCCCACGGGCGGCAAGTTCGACGGGGTTTATGGCGTGCTGGCCGGGCTGGAGGTGATCCGCTCGCTGAACGACCTGGGCTATCAGACCGAGGCGCCGGTCGAGGTGGCGGTGTGGACCAACGAGGAAGGCTCGCGCTTCGCCCCGGCCATGGTGGCTTCCGGCGTGTTCGCCGGGGTGTTCGATCTGGAATACGGCCTCAGCCGCAAGGACCTCGACGGCAAGACCATGGGGGAGGAACTTCAACGGATTGGCTATGCCGGTGACGCAGCCGTCGGCGGGCGCAAGGTCGGCGCCTATTTCGAGGCGCACATCGAGCAGGGGCCGATCCTGGAGGCCGAGGGCAGGACGGTCGGCGTGGTCACCGACTGCCAGGGCCAGCGCTGGTACGAGATCACCTTCACCGGCCAGGAGGCCCACGCCGGCCCGACGCCGATGACCCGGCGCAAGGACGCCCTGCTGGGAGCATCCCGCGTGGTGCAGGAGGTCAACCGCATCGGCCTGAAGTACCAGCCCTATGCCTGCGCCACGGTTGGTTTGATGCAGGTGCATCCCAACTCGCGCAACGTCATCCCAGGCCGGGTCTTCTTCACCGTGGACTTCCGCCATCCCGACGACGCCATCCTGACCAGGATGGACGCCGAGCTGCGCGAGGCGGTGGACGCCATTTCCGGCGAAATCGGCCTGGAAACCGAGTTCGAGCAGATCTGGTACTACGCCCCGGTGAAATTCGAGGACTCTTGCGTCAGGGCGGTGCGCAACGCCGTGGAAGCCCTGGGCTACACCCACCGCGACATGGTGTCGGGGGCCGGGCATGATGCCTGCTATCTGGCCGGGGTGGCGCCGACCTCCATGATTTTCATCCCGTGCGTCGACGGCATCAGCCACAACGAGATCGAGGACGCCAAGCCGGAATGGACGGAAGCGGGTTGCAATGTGTTGTTGCGCGCGGTGGTGGAAAAAGCCAACGCGGTGGCGTAAGGACCGTGATCGCCGTCGCCCCCGACAACTCCGGCCGCATCCGCCGCCAAAACCAGGAACGCATCCTGGACGCGGCGGAGCGGGTGTTCGCCGAAACCGGCTTCGCCGGGGCGACCATAGCGGAAATCGCGGCCTCCGCCGGGCTGCCGAAGGCCAACGTCCACTATTACTTCTCGACCAAGGAGGATTTGTACCGCGCCGTCCTCCAGAGCATCCTGACGCTGTGGTTGGCGCCGGCGGACCGCATCACGCCGGACAGCGACCCGGCCGAGGCGATGGCCGACTATATCCGGGCCAAGATGGAGGCATCGCGCGTCCACCCCTACGCCTCCAAGGTGTTCGCCAACGAAATCCTGCACGGGGGCGGCCAGATTCAGCCGTTCCTGTCCGAAGACCTGCGCCGGCGGGTGGAGGACAAGGCGGCGGTGCTCGACGGCTGGATATCGGGGGGGCGCATGGCGCCGGTGGATACCCGACACGTCTTCTTCTGGATTTGGGCCATCACCCAGCACTACGCGGACTTCGACATCCAGGTCCGCACCGTGCTGGCCCGCAAGCGGCTGGCGCGCCGCGATTTCGACCACATCACCGCCGAGGTCGTCCGCTTCGTGCTGCGGGGACTGGGGCTGGAATTTTCCATACAACAGGGCTGAACAGGGGAGCAAAGCATGGGCGGCATTCTGGTTCGGGGCGGCACGGTGGTGACGGCGGAGCGCACGGTGCGCGCCGATGTGCTGTGTGAAAACGGCGTGATTGCGGCGGTTGCTGAGAACCTGGAGGCGCCGGCCGGCGCCGAGACGGTGGACGCCGGCGGCTGCTTCGTCATGCCCGGCGGCATCGACCCGCACACCCATATGGAACTGCCGTTCATGGGCACGGTGGCGTCGGAGGACTTCTATTCCGGCACGGCGGCCGGGTTCGTCGGCGGCACCACCATGATCATCGACTTCGTCATCCCCAATCCGGGGCAGAACCTGCTGGAGGCGTACCGGACGTGGCGCGGCTGGGCCGAAAAGGCGGCCGGCGACTACTCCTTCCATGTCGCCATAACCTGGTGGGACGACAGCGTCCACGCCGGCATGGGCACTCTGGTGCGCGAGTGCGGCGTCAACAGCTTCAAGCACTTCATGGCCTACAAGGGCGCCATCATGGCCGACGACGAGGTGCTGGTGAACAGCTTCCTGCGCGCGGCCGAGCTGGGCGCCATACCCACCGTCCATGCCGAGAACGGCGAGCTGGTGTTCCAGCTTCAGCGCCGGCTGCTGGCCCAGGGGATCACCGGGCCGGAGGCGCATCCCCTATCCCGCCCGACGGCGGTGGAGGGCGAGGCGGCCAACCGCGTCATCCAGATCGCCAGGGTGCTGGACGTGCCGGTCTACCTCGTCCACGTCTCGTGCAAGGAGGCGCTGGAAGCCATCATCCGCGGCCGCAACGACGGGCAGCGGGTGTTCGGCGAAGTGCTGGCCGGGCACCTGCTGGTGGACGACGGCGTTTACCGCGACACCGATTGGGGCCGCGCCGCCGCCCATGTGATGAGCCCACCGTTCCGGCCCAAGGGACACCAGGAGGCGCTGTGGAAGGGCTTGCAGGCGGGCCATCTCCAGACCACCGCCACCGACCACTGCTGCTTTTGCGCCGAGCAGAAAGCGGCGGGGCGCGGCGACTTCACCAAGATCCCCAACGGCACCGGCGGGGTGGAGGACCGCATGGCGGTGCTGTGGCACCACGGCGTCAACACCGGCCGGCTGACCATGAATGAATTCGTCAGGATCACCTCGGCCAACGCCGCGCAGATCTTCAACATTTACCCGCACAAGGGCTCGGTGGGCGTCGGCGCCGATGCCGATCTGGTGGTGTGGGACCCGAATGCCACCAAGACCATTTCGGCCAAGACGCACCATCAGAAGGTGGACACCAACATCTTCGAGGGCATGGAGGTGCGGGGCCTGCCGCGCGTAACGCTGAGCCAGGGCAAGGTGGTGTATCAGGACGGCGACCTGCGGGCGGTGCGCGGCGCCGGCCGCTACATCGACCGCCCGGCCTTCGCCCCGGTGTACGAGGCGATCAACAAGACGCGCGAGCTGAACAAGCCGGTGCCGGTGGCAAGGGGCTGAGGGCGCGGGGGGAGGCTTCGGCCTCCCCTCATACCAAAGGCGGTTGATGGCTTCCATTAATCGCCTTTGGTTCAAACCCGACAGCACCTTGCGAAGCAAGGTGCGAGAGGGTGATACGGGCGGCAGATAATGGAAGCATTTAAACGCCGCCCGTATCACCCATACCGCCGCGCCGCCTCCAGCGTCAGACCCATGGCGACGGCGCCGAACTGGTCGCAGTCGTGGACCTGGGCGTTCGGCACCTCCTTGATGATCGCCCGGCGCACCGCCGGCAGCAGGGTCGAGCCGCCGGTCATCACCACCACGTCCACCCGGTCGGGGCCAACCCCGGCGCTGGACAGGCACGCCCGCACGCGGGCCGACAGGCGGTCCATGCTGGCCCCCACCGCCTCCTCCAGATCCCGGCGCGTTACCGCCACCATGAGATCATCCTCGACATAGGACAGGTCGATGCGGGTGCCGGACTCGTCCGACAGGGTGATCTTGGCCTCCTCCACCCCGGCGGCGACGCGGTGACCGTGGCGGTGGTCGGCGAGGTCGGCCAGGCGCTGAATGCGCTCCGGATCGTCGGCCTGACGCAACAGCCAGCGGATATCGCGGCGGGCATCGGGGCTGTAGATGTCGTTGATCCGCGACCACGTCGCGAGACTGAGGAAAAGGTGGTTGGGGGTGCGCAGCCGGCCGTCCTGGAGGGTTTCGCCGTAGCCGAACTCCGGCATGACGCGGGCAAGGCTGAGGCAGGTGTCGAGATCGGTGCCGCCCAGCCGCACGCCCTCGTTGCCCAGCACGTCGCCGCCACGTTCCGCCCGCCCGGCCCGCGCCGGATCGAGCCGCACCAGCGAAAAATCCGAGGTGCCGCCGCCGATGTCGGCGATCAGCGCCAGGGTTTCGCGCTCGACCGTCGCCTCATAGGTGGTGGCGGCGGCGATGGGCTCGAACTGGAACGAGATGTCGGTGAAGCCGACGCGGCGGGCAATGGCCTCCAGTTCGTCCTGGGCGCGGCGGTCGGCGTCCTCGCTGTCGGTGAAGCGGACCGGGCGGCCGTGGACCACGGCGGAGAGATGGGCGCCGGCCTGGGCCTCGGCGTGGGTCTTCAGGTGGGCCAGGAAGGTGGCGATGATCTCGACGAAGGTCAGCCGCTGGCCGCACACCGCCGTCGCCTCGTTCATCAAGGACGAGCCCAGCACCGATTTCAGCCCGCGCATCAGCCGGCCGGAATGGCCCAGGAGATAGCCGTTCATGGCGGCGCGGCCGAAGCAGGGGCGCTTCAGTTCCTCGTCGAAGAAGATGGCGCTGGGCAGGGTGCGCTGGCCGTCCTCGATGGGGGCGAGTGTCAGCCCTTGGGACGCCTGGATGCCGATGGCCGAATTGGAGGTGCCGAAATCAAGACCGCAGAACATGGAACGCCTGGGATCAGGGAAAAAGGGCGGGTGGTTTACAGCCCGGCGAGCAGCGTGTCCATGGCGGCGATAATGTCGTCGCGATGATCTTCCAGATTGGCGACGACCTCGCCCATGTCCCGGCGCAGCACACCAGCAATAGCGTTGGGGATCATCACCACCTCAACACCCTCCACGACAAAGAGAGGGTTGAGCCGGCGGATCGGTCGGGTCAGCGTGTCGGCACGACGCAGCGGCACCACGGCGACCGGCTCCAGATCGGCCAGAAGATCGGCTTGAACCACGAGGACAAACGGAATGCTGGCGCGGGTGCGGGGCGAGGGATTACGTCGGACGTCGAACTGCGGCATCAGAAGGTCCGCACGTCGTCGCCGAAAGCACCTTCCTCGGCTGCGAGGCGGTTCTGTTCGGCAATGGCCTCGGCGTTCTCCTTCAGCCACGCCTCTCGCTCCTTGTCCTGGACGGCGCGGGCCAGAGCCTCTTCGGCAATGCGCGACACGTTCAGGCCGTGAGCCTTGGCCGCGCTCAACAGCCTCTCGTCGAGAGAAATATTGGTGGGACGGCGCCGACGTTCCGGGCGGGTGGTGGCTGACAGGGGCATGGCTGGCTCCGCGTGATCATCCGACATACGCATACGCCATGCGCACACAGGGAACAAGACCACAAAAGTGGGGGAGCCTGACGGGCTCCCCCTGCCCTGTCTTACTTCGCGGCCGCCTCGAACACCTTGTGGGTGTAGGCGCCTTCCGGCTTCTTGGAGATCACCGGGGCCGAGGAGCCGGCCAGCAACACCTCGACCGTGCGGTCGAAGTCGGCCGGGTTGAGGTAGCCGATGCCCTTCTCCGAGCCTTCCAGCAGCTTGGCGACCTCGGCCATCATGGTGGTCTGGTGCTCCTCGGTCTGGGCGCCGGTGGTGTCGTTGGCCAGAACGGTCTTCACGGCCTCGTCCTGGTGGGCGGCTGCGTATTCCCAACCCTTGGCCGACGCCTTCAGGAAGCGCGCCAGCTTGTCCACCATCGCCGGATCGGCAAGGCTCTTTTCCAGGGCATAGAGGCCGTCTTCCAGCGTTGCCACGCCCTGATCCTGGTACTTGAACGCCACCAGCTCGGCCTCCGGCACGCCGGCCTCGATGATCTGCCAGTATTCGTTATAGGTCATGGTGGAGATGCAGGACGCCTGCTTTTGCAGGATGGGATCGACGTTGAAGCCCTGCTTGAGCACCGTAACGTCCGGCTTGCCGCCCGAGGTCGACAGGTTCAGCTTCGACATCCAGGACAGGAACGGATACTCGTTGCCGGAGAACCACACGCCGAGCGTATGGCCCTTGAAGTCGGCCGGCGACTTGATCCCTGAGTCCTTGCGGCAGGTCAGCATCATCCCCGACTTCTGGAACATCTGGCCGATGTTGACCAGCGGCACGCCCTTCTCGCGGGTCGCCAGCGCCGACGGCATCCAGTCGACAATCACGTCGGCGCCACCGCCGGCAATCACCTGTGACGGGTTGATGTCGGGGCCGCCGGCCTTCACCGTCACGTCCAGGCCCGCTTCCTTGTAGAAGCCCTTGTCCTTCGCGACGTAATAGCCGGCGAACTGCGCCTGCGGCACCCACTTCAGCTGAAGCGTCAGCTTGTCGGCGGCGTGTGCTGCGGTGGACAGGCCGAACGCGGCGGCGGCGATCAGCGCGATCTTGCCGAACGAGGTCATGGGATGGGCTCTCCTTGTGAACGGGGGGACGGAGGGGGAATCAGCGCCGGCGGCGCACGGAGGGATGCCAGCCGGTCACGGCGCGCTCGGCCAGCGCCAGGGCGCCATAAAGGGTCGATCCGGTGATGCCGGCCACCACGATGGTCGCCCACACAATGTCCAGGTTCATGCGGGCCACTTCGGTGGAAATGCGAAAACCCATGCCGACGATGGGCGTACCGAAAAACTCGGCCACGATGGCGCCGATCAGCGCCAGGGTGGAGTTGATCTTCAGGCCGTTGAACAGGAACGGCAGGGCGTTGGGCAGGCGCAGCTTGACCAGCGTGCGGACGTAGCCGGCACCGTAGGAGCGCATGAGGTCGAGCTGGATCTTCTCCGACGCCTGGAGCCCGGCGAGCGTGTTGACCAGCATGGGGAAGAAGGTCATCACCACCACCACGGCGGCCTTGGATTCCCAGCCGAAGCCGAACCACATCACCATGATCGGCGCGATGCCGACGATGGGGATGGCGCTGACCAGATTGCCGAGCGGCAACAGGCCGCGCGCCAGGAACGGAATGCGGTCGGCGACGATGGCGACGGCGAAGCCTGAGAGGCAGCCGATGAGATAACCGCGCACCACCGCGTGCAGCACGGTCTGGCGGAAATCGTCCCACAGGACGTCGGCGCGCGGCGGCATCGCCGCCAGGATGGCGCTGGGGGCCGGCAGCAGGACCGAGGGCACGCCGAAGCCGCGCACCACCGCCTCCCAAAGATAGACCAGCGCCAACCCGAACAGCCCGGCGACCAGCGCCACGCGCCCCGCCCCCTCTCCTTGCGCCAGCAACGTCAGAGCATGCCAGAACAGCGCGGCAAGGCCCACCAGGAACACCCACAAGCCGGGCGCGGCGATGCCGGACGCGCGATCCAGAAGCAGCAAGGAGGCCGCGGCGGCCACCGCCACCCCGGCCAGCAACACCAGCGCCTCGGCCAGCGGCGGCAAGGGCCGCAGGCGGGCGGCGAGCAGGGACGCCAGCGCGGCCCCCACCGCCACCAGCGCGGCGGGGTGCTGCCACGCGGCGACGCCCGCGCCGAACGGCAGGACCACCGCGACCAGAGGCAGGAAAACCAGCGGGTTCATGGGTGGGCTCCGGTGTGGCGGCCGACCAGCTTCTCGGCAAGGCCGACGACAGCGATCAGCACCACGCTCAAGACCGCCGACATGACCAGGGCGCTCCAGATCTGGACGGTCTGGCCGTAGTACGAACCGCTCAGCAGACGCGAGCCCAACCCCGCCTGCCCGCCGGTCGGCAACTCGCCGACGATGGCGCCGACGAGGCTGATGGCGATGGCGACCTTGAGGCTGGTGAAGAGATAGGGCACGGCCGAGGGCAACCGCAGCATCCAGAACACCTGCCGGGCCGAGGCGTTGTAGGTGCGCATCAGGTCCTGCGCCATGCCGTCCACCGAGCGCAGGCCCTTCACCATGCCGACGGTGATCGGGAAGAAGCAGAGATACATGCTGATGACCGCCTTGGGCAGTAGACCGGTGAAGCCGAGGTTGCCCAGGATCACCACGATCATCGGCGCGATGGCCAGGATCGGGATGGTCTGCGAGGCGATGATCCACGGCAACAGGCTGGCCTCCAGCGTGCGGACGTGGACGATGCCGATGGCCAGCACCACGCCCAGCACCACCCCCATGACGAAACCCACCAGGGCCGAGGCGCTGGTCACCCCGGTGTGGTAGAGCAGGTTGCGTATGTGGCCGATGGGGTAGTCGGTCAGGGAATGGTAAATCTCGACCACCACCTGGTCCGGGGTGGGCAGCACCGGCCGCTTCATGGCGAAGGTCTGCATGACCAGATCGGCGGTGGACCAGTTCTTGCCGGCGCGCGCCATCGCCTCCATGGCCTGGGGCGCGTTGAGCCAGACGGCCCCGCCATACCACACCGCGATGACGGCCACCGCCATCACCGCGACCGGCAGCACCCGCTGGCTCAGGCTAGTCGTCATAGCTGTGGCCCTCTTTCAGGCCGTGGCGGACGCGGGCGGCGATGTGCTGAAACTCCGGCGTTTCGCGGATGTCCAGGGTGCGTTCACGCGGCAGGTCGCAGTCGATCACGTCGAGGATGCGGCCGGGCCGGGGGCTCATGACCACGATCCGGGTGGACAGGAACACCGCCTCGGAAATCGAGTGGGTGACGAAGACGCAGGTCTTGCCGGTGGTGGCCCACAGCCGCGTCAGTTGCAAATTCAGGTGGTCGCGGGTGATCTCGTCCAGCGCGCCGAAGGGCTCGTCCATCAAGAGAAGCCGGGGCTCGAACGCGAGCGCGCGGGCGATGGAGACGCGCTGCTGCATGCCGCCCGAAAGTTGCCAGGGAAACTTGCGCTCGAAGCCCGACAGGCCGACCAGCGCCAGATGCTCGACGGCAAGACGGTGGCGCTCCTCGGCCGGCACGCCCATGATCTCCAGCGGCAGGGTGACGTTGCGCTCCACCGTGCGCCAGGGGAACAGGGCGGCGGCCTGGAAGACGTAGCCATAGGCGCGCTTCTGCCGCGCCGCCTCGGGCAGCATGCCGTTGACGGTGATGTCGCCCGACGTCGGCTTTTCCAGGTCGGCGATCACGCGCAACAGCGTGGTCTTGCCACAGCCCGACGGGCCGATCAGCGACACGAAATCCCCGGAGTCGATCTTCAGATCGATGTCGCTCAGCGCGTAGACGGGCTTATCGGCCGCCTGATAGACCAGCGACAGGTTGCGGATATCGACGATGGCCGGGGGATGGTCCGCCGTTGCCTTTGAGGCAGGCAGGGGTGACGGCAGCTCGTTCGTTGGGCATCCGATGTCGGCGGACAAAGGGACCGTCCTCTCGCTTGCGGGTTATGCTGGGCGGAGGTTAGCAAGATAAGGGCCACTCGCCCAGAACACGTTGCGGCAACGCACAATCCCTTGCCGCGAAAAGAGAAAAAACTGACCGCCAGGACAGGATCGGCGGCGGCTGCCCAATCCTTGGGTTATCTCGCCGGCGCCGCCGCTTTATTAGGCAGGCGACGGCTCGTCGGCGAAGCGGCGGCGAATGTCCAACACCTCGTCCCGCGCCTCCAGAAAGACGCGGGCGCACTCGGGGTGGAATTTGCGGCCCGTCTCCTCGGCGATCAACGCGAAGGCCGCCTCGGGTGCCCAGGCCTTCTTGTAGGGACGCTCGCTGGTCAGCGCGTCGAACACGTCGGCCACGGCGACGATGGCCGCCTCCAGCGGCACCCCGTCGCCCTTGAGTCCGCGCGGATAGCCGCCGCCGTCCCACGATTCGTGATGGCCGTGGACGATGTTGCGCAGCATGTGCATCTGCTCGGACGAGACGAACTCCACGGTACCGACGGCGTTGTCGATGATCTCCACCCCTTTGGTGGTGTGGGTCTTCATCACGGCGAACTCGGCCGGGTCCAAGCGGCCGGGCTTCAGCAGGATGCCGTCGGGGATCGCCACCTTGCCCACGTCGTGCAGCGGCGCGAACAGGTGCAAAAGGCCGATATACTCATCGTTCAGGCCGTAGGGCTCGGCCAGCCGCAGGGCGATCAGCCGGGCATAGTTGGCCACCCGGTCGAGATGAGCGCCGGTTTCCTCGTCCCGGTAATGACTGACCCCCTTGGCGACGCGGATGATGCTGTTCAGCATCTCGACCGAGCGGAAGGTGTCCAGCACCAGGGACGCGATCAGTTCCGTCGCCAGGACCAGGGAGCAGGAGGGAGCCGGCGAGAAATAGGCGGGAATACCGGAATTGAAGAAAATGAAGCCGGCCAGTGCCGAACCGGAGTAGAACGGCACCGTCAGACTGGAGCGGTAGAGCTTGCCGATCGCCGTGGCGTGCTGCACGCCGGCGCCACCACCGTGAGCGGCGAGATCGTCGATGACGCGGTAGGTGCCTTTGTGGGCCAGATCCTTCAGCGACGGAACATCGTTCAGCCGCACCTCGTAGTAGTCCAGCGGATGCTCGCCGCTGCTGGAATGGGCGAAGGTCTTCAGCGTGCCCACCTTGGGATCGTACAACGCCACGGCGATACGGCTGATCTCGTGGCAGGTCCCCCGCACCGTCTCGTGAATGGCCTTCAAGGCATTCTGGATGTTGCCCGGACCGCGAAGGAGGGCGGTTCCCATGTCTCGTCTCTCTGGAAATCCGCGGCATGGTGCCGCTTTGCGGGGAATCATCCCCTGCAACCGCGCCACAACGACGCGTGCTAACCCCGTCGAACCAGTGCGACAGTATAATCACTAACCGTGCGAGCGCCACTGAATCGGTGCGGTTTTAGGCTAAAATTGATCCAACTCGTGTTTCTGGTCCCTTCATCCGACAAAACCCACGATCCATCTCCGTTCCGTCCCGCTCCGGAACCGGGTTAGACTGGCCGCCGCCCGCAACGACCATCAAACCATCATGAGAACGCCGAACCGCCCCCCCTTCGCCAGCCCGGCCGGGACGACGACGCCGCCGAAGAATTACATCACGCCCGCCGGCTTCAAGCGGATGCAGGACGAGATGAAACAATTGTGGGGCGTGGAGCGTCCCAAGGTAGTCGAAGTCGTCGCCTGGGCCGCCTCGCTGGGCGACCGCAGCGAGAACGCCGACTATCATTATGGCAAGAAGCGGCTGCGCGAGATCGACCGGCGCATCCGCTACCTGTCGAAGCGCCTGGACATCGCCGAGGTGGTGGACCCGGCCAAACAGCGGCACCGGGACAAGGTTTTCTTCGGCGCCACCGTGACCTATGCCCGCGAAGACGGCAGCGAGAAGACCATCACCATCATCGGCGTCGACGAGGCGGACATGGACAAGGGCGAGGTGAGCTGGGCCTCGCCCATCGCCAAGGCGCTGCGCACCGCGTCGGAGGGCGACGTTCGGGTGGTGCAAACCCCGAACGGCCCGGAGGAGATCGAAGTGGTCGCCATCAGCTATCCGGAAGCGTCCCCGGATTGATCCGGGGGGAACGTTGCGGCCGGAGCGCGGTTGCCTCGGTTCCCGATGGCAAAGAGGTCGTTACATGGAAAGCTGGATGCCGATGATCGTGGGAACGGTCGCCGGGCTGTGTTCCACCAGCAGCTTCGTTCCCCAGGTGGTGAAGGTGTGGCGGGAGGGGGATACCGAGGCGATCTCGCTCAAGATGTACCTGGTGACGGTAACGGCGTTTGCCCTGTGGGTCGGCTACGGCTTCCTGATCGGCAGCCTGCCCGTTATCGTGTTCAATACTCTGAGCCTGGTACTCAGCGGCACCATCCTGGTTCTCAAGCTGCGCCGCCGTTCCTCTTGACGGGAACGGCGGCGAGCGCCGACAAGGCCGCCGCTGGTTCCTTAATGGAGGACGGCGGAACGGCCATCCGTCACCCCGCTGATCAGGTTCAGCGACAGGAGTTGCTCGCTGTCGAGTTCGTGGCCTATGGGGACGATCCTGCCGGGCAGCCCCCGCAGCCACGCCCGCATCGCCCGATGGGCGTTTTCCGCCGTCTCGACCTCCACCGCCTCGAAATAAACGTGCTCGCCGGGCCGGACCTGGGCGAAGGCCGACAGGTCGGCGCTGATCACCGTGGCGATCTTGGGATAGCCGCCGGTGGTCTGGCGGTCGGCCAGCAGGACAATCGGCTGGCCGGTACCCGGCACCTGAATGCTGCCGGGGGCGATGGCGTCGGAGACGATGTTGAAGCCCTTGGCGTGCTCCAGCATGGGCCCGGTCAGGCGCACGCCCATGCGGTCGGCCTGGGTGGTGACGGTATAGGGGAAAGCCAGGAGGGTGGCGCGGGCGGCCGGGGTGAAATGGTCGTCCTGCGGCCCCGGCACGACGCGGACGCGCGGATGCTCCGGCCGGCTGAACCCCGCCGGCAGCGCCAGTCCCGGCACATCGTGTGGCATGCCGTTGAGAGGGAGCGCGTCGCCTGCCCGCAGGGGGTGGCCGCCGATGCCGGAACGGACGTGGGTGGAGCGGCTGCCCAGCACCGGCGGCAGGGCGAAACCGCCCGCTACGGCGAGGTAGCCGTAGACGCCCGCCCGCGCGCCGCCGATGCGCAGGGACTGGCCCGGTTCCAGCCGGTGGGAGCGGGCGGATTCCACCCGCTGGCCGTCGATGGACAGCGGGAAATCGGCGCCGGCCACGGCGATGCGGACGGGGCCGCCCTCGACGGTGACGGTGACACCGAACAGCGTCATCTCCAACGCGGCGCAATCGGGGGGATTGCCGACCAGAGTGTCGGCGATGGCAAGCCCGATCGGGTCCATGGCGCCGGCCGTCGGCACGCCGTAACGCTGCCAGCCGTGACGGCCGGTATCCTGGAGCGTGGTGAAGGGGCCGGGAGCCTCGACGTGCAGAATGGTCATGACCGCGGCTCCTCCTCGGCCAGGATGTCGCCCGCCTCCACGCGGCGGACCAGGGGTTCCCAGGCGTCGGCGGGGACAGGGCGCAAACGCACCCGGTCGCCCGCCGCCAGCAGGAACGGCGAGACGCGGGCGAGGTCGAACACCCGAACCGGCGTGCGCCCCAGAAGGTGCCAGCCGCTTGGGCCTTCGACGGAAAACACCGCCGTCTGACCGCCGCCGATGGCGATGCTGCCGGCGGGCACCTTCGGCCGGGGATCGGCGCGGCGCGGGGTTTCCAAGCTTGGGTCGAGACCGCCGAGATAGGCGAAGCCGGGCTGGAAACCGATCATGTAGACGCGATAGTCGCCGGTGGCGTGCCGATCGATCACCTCGCCCTCGCTGAGACCGTGATGGACGGCGACGGCTGATAAGTCTTCACCGAACGGGCCGCCGTAAACCACCGGCAGCGTCCACCGCCGCCCAACTGTCTCCGCCATGTCCGATTCATCGTCGAGAGCGGCCTGGAGTCGGGTCACCAGTTCGCCCTGGCCGGTGACCTCGGGATCGTAGACGACCAGCAGCGAGCGGTAGGTCGGGATCGTCTCATTGATGCCGGGAATGTCGGCCCGCGCCAGTCGCGCATCGAAAGCCAGCACCCGGCTGTTGAGGCGTTGATCGATGGCGTCACCGAACTCGACCACCACGGCGGTATCACCGGCCGGCAGGAACCGGGGATTGGCAAGGGGGGAGGACATGGACCGGCCTTTCGTTTTACCCCCTTTCAACCCCTCCCCCGGTGTTGGGTTCCAGGGACCGGACGGCAAGGAAGAAGGCCATGGCGCTGACGGTCGACCTCAACGCCGACATGGGAGAAAGCTTCGGCGTCTATACGCTGGGCGACGACGACGCGATGCTCGACATCGTCACCACCGCCAATGTGGCCTGCGGCTTTCATGCCGGCGATCCGCTGGTGATGCACCGCACGGTGGAGCGGGCGAAAGCCAGGGGAGTCGCCATCGGCGCGCATCCCGGCTTTCTCGACCTGTGGGGCTTTGGCCGCCGCCGGATCGAAGGCGATCCGCCCGAGGATGTCGCCCGCATGGTGGTCTACCAGATCGGCGCGCTCCAGGCGATCGCCGCCGCCGCCGGGCATCGGGTGACCCACGTCAAGCCGCATGGCGCGCTCGCCAACAGGGCGGTGGTGGACGATACCCTGGCCGAGGCCATCGCCCAATCCATCCGGCGGGTGGACCCGGGGTTGATTTTCATGGTCATGCCGGGCATGGCGACCGAACGGGCCGGCGAGAAGGCGGGGTTGCGCCTGGTCCGCGAGGTCTACGCCGACCGCACGTACGACGACGACGGCAGCCTGACCGCGCGCAAGGAGCCGGGAGCGGTGATCCACGACACCGGTCTGGCCGCCGCGCGCGTACTGCGGATGCTGGAGGAACAGGCGATCACCACGATCAGCGGCGCCAAGCTGCCGGCGCGCATCGACACCATCTGCGTTCACGGCGATAATCCGGCGGCGGTGGCGATGGCCCGCGCCCTGCGCCGATCC
>DASPMK010000106.1:0-2332 GCA_035627075.1 Azospirillaceae bacterium | reverse complement strand
GCCGGCGCCGATGCGAACGGGCCGCCGGAAACGGCGGTGGTGGCGGCTCGGCGGCTGGTCGATCATCGCGCGATCCGGTTGGAGCCCGACCGCATCGCTTTTGCCCGGCGGGGTATGGCGGCGACGCTGAACGGCATCGCCCAGGGTTACATCACCGATCGTGTCGCCGAACGGCTGCGCGCCGAGGGCATGACCCAGGTGTTGGTCGATCTCGGTGAAATCCGGGCGCTGGGCCGCCATCCCGATGGCCGAGCCTGGCAGGTCGGGCTGGAAGACCCGCGCCAACCCGGCGGCACCGCCCTGACGCTGCAAGTCGAAAACCGGGCCGTCGCCACCTCCGGCGGCTATGGCACCCGATTCGACGGGCAAGGGCGGTTCTCCCATTTGTTCGACCCGGTGACCGGACGCTGTGTGTCATATTGGCTCTCGGTCACTGTGCTGGCGGCGGATGCGACCACCGCCGACGCCCTGTCGACCGCGCTGTCGGTCGTTCCGGTCGAGCGGGCCGCCGGCATCGTCCAGCGCCATCGTGCCGTAACCGCGCGCCTGACGGCCGCGGATGGCACAGTCGGCATCCTTGAATCCTGATTTCAATTGATCGGAGACATCCCGATGGGAAGCTTTAGCCTCATGCACTGGGTTATCGTCCTGGCGATCGTGGTGCTGTTGTTCGGAGCCGGCAAACTGCCGGCGGCCATGGGCGATATCGCCAAAAGCGTTCGTGCCTTCAAGAACGGTCTGAAAGACGATGGCGTTACCGAAGAGGCGGCGGCGCGGCTTTCCGGCAAGGGCTGACGACGCAATAACTACATAACCGGTGGAACTACACAACCGGCTGGAATTGTCCTTGCGCGCGGACATCCGTGCCTCAATCGGCGGCGATTTGACGGATCACCCTGTACGGCGCGCACTTTGGGATCAACTGAATGACGCTTGAGCGTCGCCGCTCATACCTCCAGGCTTTCGAACTGGCTTGGGTCGAGCAGAGTGCCGATTGCCAACGTTTTCAGCGTCTTTGGGTCGTCAAACCGGCGCATCTGCGCGTGGGCAGCGCCAAGGCCATCTTTACGTATCGACACTATCTCCCATATCCCGCCGCCGGGACCGAGCTTACGGAATTGCTGACCCGCGATAATCTCGCGTTTCCGGCGCATAGGCCTCTCCAAGACGCGTGAACAATCGAAATTGGAACAAATTATGGATCATTTGGCGAGGGGATGATACGTTGCCTGTTGAGGTCCCCATAAACTGTTGCCGAGGCGACACAGCCATCGCGCGGGATCATGTCCCGGTTGGTGGTGATAGAAACACTGGTCCGAAGGCAGGTCGTAGGGCGGCATCACCGGTCGGAGCACCTGCGCCTTTACCAGATGATGCTGGACCAGCCCCCAGGCAGCCCGGCCGCTTTTGCGCCACTATCGCCAACGGCGACATGGTGCGGTGGCTGGCGTCGGTATGACTTCGTTACCGACGTGGCGGGAATCGGAGCATACCGTCATGCCGCTCCATCTCCCCTCTCTCTATCCCAGCAACCCACCTGAGCCAAGTCGATGGTGTCGGCCCCGGCAGACCGCCGAACGTAGCGGAAGGCCGACAGCGAGGGACTCCAGGACAGGAACGGGGGGGCAACGTCGCAACTGTGATGCCAGCTTTTATCGACAAAGCAATACGGACAACCATGGAAGAGACAAAATATAATAAAAATTTCAGGTCTAGGGGGAAAAAAATTCTAACGCTTGATCTTAGTCAAGATTTTTTGAGTAGATGTCTTGCTATAATCAGCACCGCAAGCACGGCAATGTCATTGATGCTTTGCCAGCTCGCGCATTTGTTCGCACCATCCAAAACTTTTCACCCTCCGGCGGATTGCGCCGGAGGGTTTTTTCATCAACATACAGCCGGGTCAGAGCCTTTCGCCATACATCCGGTGGGCCTTCCAATATGGGCGTGGCTTGAAGCCTTCCAGGAGATGGAGGGGAGGATCGGCCATGGTGGGCCATGACCGATCCTCCCCGGTTCACTGGACGAGCGGCGAGGCGGCACCATCGAGGCCAACGCCCTCGATGGTGGCTCGTCCGATCAGGATCTGAATGTATTGATGCACCGCCCGCCGCCATGCCCGGTCGCGCAGATAGTCGGCGATGCGGTTCTTGACGATGTCGAAGGGCAAGGCCTGGCCCAGTTCCCGCCGGTCGAGCCGCAGCACATGATAGCCGTAGCGCGAGGGAACCGGCACCGGGCACAGAGTGCCCGGCACCAGATTGTAGAAGAACGTCTCCAATTCCCCCGCAGTCTGGCCACGCGTCACCTGCCCAAGATTGCCGCCCATGGC
>DASPMK010000105.1:0-7697 GCA_035627075.1 Azospirillaceae bacterium | reverse complement strand
AGCAAACGCCGCCTTGTCCCCAGCGCGACCCACCGCGATCACGAGGTCGTTGAGCGTTCGGCCGTCCTCGGCCGCAATGGGGTGGGCGTCGAGCATGCCCTATTGAAGGCCATCCCGAGACGTCGGGCAAGCCGGTCGTTGGTCTGTCGACGGCCCGCATGCCGCCTTGCCGCCGAACGGCATCCTGCCGTTGGATATCGCTTGCGCCATTGTCTTCGATATTACGTATTCTTCCACCCGTCGGATCACGCCGCCACCCGGAAAATTCGGTGCACCCGGTTTTGGCCGGAGTTACCGGATAGGGGAAGTGTGAGCCTGGAATTCGCCCTTTTTCCGAGGTAGTGTGCCGCCATGTCGCAATCCTTTCGCAGCCGCAACATGAACCCCATGATCGGTCGGGCGGCGATCGCCGCCTCTCTCGTGCTTGCCGCCGCCGTTTCGGCGCACGCGGCGGAGCCCAAGTTCTTGGGCCAGCACAAGGACTGGAACGCCTTCGTCTACGAAGAGGGCGGCCACAAGGTGTGCTACGTATCCAGCCAGCCGAAAAAGGCGGAGGCCGGCGGCAAGGCGCGCGGCGACGTCCATGTGCTGATTACCCATCGCCCACATGAAAAGGCGCTGGACGTGGTCAGCATCATGGCCGGCTATACCTACAAGGCCGGCACCGAGGCCCAAGTCACCATCGGCAAGGACAGCTTCAAGCTGTTCACCGACGGCGACACGGCCTGGGCGCGCGACGACAAGTCCGACAAGGCGCTGGTCGCCGCGATGAAGGCGGGCGCGTCGATGGTGGTGAAAGGCACGTCATCGAAGGGAACCAACACCACCGACACTTACAGCCTCGCCGGCATCGGCCTGGCCTACGCCGCCATCGGCGAGGCATGCGGGGTGAAAACCAAGTAATACCAAGTTCAGAAAGTTCTCCCTTGTGAACTTGGTATAGGGCCGCGACCGCGCCCCCGCGTGGTATAGGGCCGCGACCGCGGCCCCGCGCGCCCGTGGGCGCGAAGCCAAGCGGCCGGATGGCCGCGCCCGGCGTTTGAGGGGTCAGAAAAGTTCCGACCGCCGGTCGGAACTTTTCTGAAACGGGTATAAGCCCCTTCTCGATCAATACCGAAGGCATCGATCTGCCGGGCGCGGTGGGTGGCGGATTCCGCCACCCACCGCGGGTGTATGCTTTGACAAGCCGCCCCGCCTGCCCCATCTGTAGGGCACCATGAGCATCGCCCCCGAATCATTCACTCTCGAATCATCCCCTCTGGCCCCGCCGGTCGCGCCGGACGGCCGCAAGAACCTTGTCGGCCTGACCCGTGACGAGCTGACCGCCGAGTTGGTCGCCTTCGGGCTGGAGCCGTTCCGCGCCCGCCAGCTCTGGCACTGGATTTACCATCGCGGCGCCACGTCGTTCGACATCATGTCGACGCTGGCCAAGCCGGTGCGCGAGAAGTTGGCGGGGGCCTACGTCGTCGCCCGGCCGGTGGTGGTGCGCGATCTCAAGTCCAAGGACAGGACGCGCAAGTGGCTGTTGCGCATGCCCGATGGCCAGGAAGTGGAGAGTGTCCACATCCCCGAAGAAGATCGCGGCACGCTCTGCGTTTCCTCCCAGGTGGGTTGCACGCTCACTTGCCGTTTCTGCCATACCGGCACGCAGCGACTCGTGCGCAACCTTACGACGCCGGAAATCGTGGCGCAGGTGATGCTGGCCCGCGACGCGCTGGGCGAGTGGCCGTCGCCGCCGGACGGGCGGCTGCTGTCCAACATCGTCATGATGGGCATGGGCGAGCCGTTGTTCAATTACGAGAACGTCGCCAAGGCGCTGAAGATCGTCATGGACGGCGAGGGAATCTCCATCTCCAAGCGCCGCATAACCCTGTCGACCTCCGGCGTGGTGCCGATGATGAAACGGTGCGGCGCGGAGCTGAACGTCAACCTCGCGGTCAGCCTGCATGCGGTCAATGACGAGGTCCGCGACCTCATCATGCCGATCAACCGCAAGTACCCGATCGCCGACCTGCTGGATACCTGCCGCAACTATCCCGGTGTTTCCAACGCCCGGCGCATCACCTTCGAGTATGTGATGCTGAAGGGCATCAACGACAGCCCGGCCGATGCCCGCGCGCTGGTCAAGTTGCTCAAGGGCATTCCGGCCAAGATCAACATGATCCCGTTCAACCCGTGGCCGGGCGCACCCTACGAGCGTTCGACCGACAGGGATATCCAGGTCTTCGGCGACATCGTGAATGCCGCCGGCTACGCCAGCCCGGTGCGCACCCCGCGCGGCGAGGACATCATGGCCGCCTGCGGCCAGTTGAAGTCAGCCAGCCAGAAACTGTCGGCTGCCGACCGGGAAGCACTGGAACAGGTGCTGGCGGAGAAGGAGGCGGCGGTGGAGAGGCGGGGCGACTAGGGGCGGTCTGTGGCCCCTCGCGTCGCTTCTCGTGCCGAAGCCCAGGACGTCGTTACAATGGTGCCGACCGTGGCGGCGATGCGGGACCGCTATCGCGACCTGCATCTGCCCGTGGTGATCATGGCCGGCACCAAAGACCGCATCGTGGATCACCCGAGCCATGCCGTCTGGTATTACGCCACCACCACCGACACGCCCAGCACCCGCTCGACCGGCAAGTGGACGGTGACGGTGGTGCCTTCGCCCACCACGCTGTCGATGGTCAGCGTGGCGCCGTGTCGTTCCACCAGCGTCCGGCTGATCGCCAGCCCCAGGCCGACGCCGCCGAACTGGCGCGAGGTGGTGGTTTCGCCTTGCTGGAAGGGTTCGGTCACGCGCGGCAGGATCTCGGGGGCGATGCCGACGCCGGTGTCCGTCACGGCCAGTGCCAGCCCCCCGTCGCTCTCACGCCATGCCCGCACGCAGGCCCGCCCGCCCTCGGGCGTGAACTTCACCGCATTGGACAGCAGGTTCAGCAGGATCTGACACAATGCCCGCCGGTCCGCCCACAGCCGCGGCAGGCCGGGCGTCACCTCGCCGACAAGTTCCACGCCGCTTTCCCCGGCGCGCGTCGCGACCATCGACTGGCAGGTTTCCACCACCTCGATCAGTTCCACCTCCTCCTCGGCCAGTTCGCAGTGGCCGGACTCCAGCCTCGACATGTCCAGCACGTCGTTGATCAGGTCCAGAAGATGGGTGCCGGAGCGGTGGATGTCGCGCGCGTACTGGCGATAGCGGTCGTTGCCCAAGGGACCGAAGGCTTCGTGCTGCATCAGCTCGGAAAAGCCGATGACGGCGTTCAAGGGCGTGCGCAGTTCGTGGCTCATGTTGGCCAGGAAATCGGACTTGGCGCGGTTGGCCATTTCCGCCTGCTCCTTGGCGCGGGCGAGTTCCCGTTCGGCCTGCTTGCGCTCGGACATGTCGCGGCCCTCGGGCAGCAGCAGGACCACCCGCCCGCGGGCATCGCGCACCGGCTTCAGCGAAAAGTCCACCGTGACCGGCCCGTTGGTTCCCATCTGGGTGTCCTCGTAGCGGATAAAGGCGCCGGCGGCGGCCCGCGCCACGGCATCGCGCACCCGGCGGCGGCTGTCGGGGTCGGAAAACCAGGGGGTGTCCCAGATCGGCTGGCCGATCACCGAGTTGGGCCCGACTCCGGCGAAGTCCAGCGCCGCCTGATTGGCCTCGATCAGCGTGCCGTCGGGCCGGATGAGGCCGATGAACTGGAAGGTCTGGTCAAAGATGGCGCGGAAACGGGCGTTGCCGTCGGCCACCGCGTCCGCCATGCCCTGCAACCGCTTCAGGTGCGCCAGCAGCAGCGCCGTCAAACCCGCCACTACCAGGAGCGCCGCGCCGACGCCGATCATCCGGCCGGTCGCGGCGGTGCGCCAGCCGGCCAGATAATCCCGTTCCGACACCGCGGACGATACCACCAGCGGCAGGTCGCCGACGGCGCGATAGCTCAGGATGCGCTCTTCCCCGTCAATAATCGAGCGATTGCGGGCGACGCCGCTGGTGATCCCTTCGCGCAGCTTGCCGATGAAGATAAGGGGGGAGAAGCGACGGCCCAGCGTCTCGGGATCGGCCGGATGGCGGGCCAGCACGATACCGTCGCGGCTCCACAGGGTGACCGACCCGTTGGTGCCGATGTTCAATTCCTCATAGACGTGCTGGACGGAGCCGAGATCGACCTCGGTCAGCGTGATGCCGCCGAACGCGCCGTCCCGGCCGATCAGGGCGCGGCTCAACGTCACGAAACCGCGCCCGGCCGCCGGTTCGAACACGGGGTCGGCGGCGAACAGGCCGGCTTGCGGGTTGTCCCGCTGGGCCGTGAAGAACGGCGCGTCGGCCACGCTGATCCCACGCAGCCGACTGCCGGAATCGGCCGTCACCATGCCCGAGGCGTCGGTCACGGCGATGGTGCGCAACTCCGGTGCCCGGGCCACGCGTTCGGCCAGATAGGCGGACAGCGAGGCGGGGTCGCGCGCGGTCATCTCCGGCCGTGGGGCCAGAAGTTCGATCAGCCCCAGAAGCGGCTGGTCGGCGGCGCGGAACGTCCGCTCCACTAGCCCTTCGAGCGTCAGCGTCAGGTTGGAGGTGCTGACCTCGGCCTCATGGATGGTCCAATCGTATTGCTGTCGGAGCTCGGAGACATTCTGGAGCAGCAGGCCCCCGGCCAGCACGCCAACCAGCGTCAGCAGAGCCAAGCGGAATTTTATGAAGGCTCTTATCCTTCTTGTCGTTGGCGCACGGGGGCTTTTCGCTCCCCTGTTTCTCGTTTCCCTCTACGGACTTGCCGTTTCGAGCCCGTTTGGCGAGCCTGAATGATTCGCTCCTCAACTAATGACAATAGCATTTGTTTATGGCTTTAGCTTTCCAATTTTCGCATTACGACGATGCGCGGCATGTCCGGGCAACATGCCCCGGCATTCCAGACGATCGGGCCAAATGATCGGGCCAAATCATCGGGTGGTCGGGTCCGGCCTCTGGACACCGCCGGCCGCTGGTCCTAGGTTTGCCCCGATTTCGGTCGCCTGATGGAGTATCCGCCCCGTGCTCGACCAGATTCCCTATGAATATCAGGCCATGATGGCCTACCAGATCGTCATTGTCTGGCCCTTGTGGCGTATCTACCGGCGGGCGGGGCTCAATCCGTGGCTGAGCCTCCTCGTGTTGCTGCCGTTGGCCGGCTCGCTCCTGGTGCTGGTGCCGCTGGGCATCGTCAAATGGCCCAACCTGCCGCTGCCGGCGCCCAAGCCCCGCAAGAAGAGGATGGTGTGATGGAGAGCATGGTCGGCTCCGGCTCATGGGCCGTGAACCTCGGCGCGGGTCTCTATCTTGTCGCCTACATCGTGCTGGCCGGCTGGGTGTGCGCGCGGGCCGGGCGCAGCCCACTGTGGAGTCTCGTTTTGCTATACCCACCCACGGCCATCATCGCCATCTGGGTCTTCGCCTATATCCGTTGGCCGCGGGTGGACGGGGCAAGGGGGATACCGGCGGGCCAGACAACGGCCGACGGCGGCTGACGGGGCCATCTTGCGATCGGGGCGCGAAGCGCCTACTGTCGCCGCCCAGCGGTATTCGGACTTTTTGTCTTCATTCAAGGGCCTTCCATGAGCAAAGAGATCAAGAAAGTGGTCCTGGCCTATTCGGGTGGCCTGGACACCTCCGTCATCCTGCGCTGGCTGCAGGAAACCTACGCGTGCGAGGTGGTGACTTTCACCGCCGACCTGGGCCAGGGCGAGGAATTGGAACCCGCCCGCCGGAAGGCCGAGATGATGGGCATCAAGCCCGAGAACATCTTCATCGACGATCTGCGCGAGGAGTTCGTGCGGGATTTCGTGTTCCCGATGTTCCGCGCCAACACGCTGTATGAAGGCGTTTATCTCCTGGGCACCTCGATCGCCCGTCCGTTGATCGCCAAGCGCCAGATCGAGATCGCCAATCTGGTGGGCGCCGACGCCGTGTCCCACGGCGCCACCGGCAAGGGCAACGATCAGGTCCGCTTCGAGCTGGGCTACTACGCGCTGAAGCCCGACATCAAGGTGATCGCGCCCTGGCGCCAGTGGGACCTCAACTCCCGCACCAAGCTGCTGGACTTCGCCGAGAAGCACCAGATTCCCATCGCCAAGGACAAGCGCGGCGAGGCGCCGTACTCCACCGACGCCAACCTCCTGCACATCTCCTACGAGGGCAAGGCGCTGGAGGACCCCTGGGTCGAGCCCGACGAGGACATGTTCACCCGCTCGGTCAGCCCGGAGAAGGCGCCGGACCAGCCGACCTATGTCGAGGTCGAGTTCAAGAACGGCGACGCGGTGGCGGTGGACGGCGAGGCCCTGTCGCCGGCCAAGCTGCTGACCCGTCTGAACGACCTGGGCGGCGCCAACGGCATCGGCCGCCTCGACCTCGTCGAGAATCGCTTCGTCGGCATGAAATCGCGCGGCGTCTACGAGACGCCGGGCGGCACCATCCTGTCGGTGGCGCACCGCGCCATGGAGAGCATCACTCTTGACCGTGGGGCGTCGCACCTCAAAGACGAACTGATGCCGCGCTACGCCGAGCTGATCTACAACGGCTTCTGGTTCAGCCCCGAGCGCACGGCGTTACAGGCGCTGATCGACCAGACGCAGGAGATGGTCAACGGTTCGGTACGCCTGAAGCTCTACAAGGGCAACGTCACCGTGGTCGGCCGCAAGTCGCCGAACTCGCTTTACCGCCTCGACTACGTCACCTTCGAAGAGGACAGCGTGTATAACCAGAAGGACGCGGAAGGCTTTATCAAGCTGAATGCCCTGCGTCTGCGCCTGGGTGCCATGGCGCGCAACCGCTGATACCAAGTTCAGAAAGTTCTCCCTTGTGAACTTGGTGTAGGGCCGCGACCGCGCCCGGCGTTTGAGGGTTCAGAAAAGTTCTGACCGGCGGTCGGAACTTTTCTGAAACTGGTATAAGACTTAGGTTGACCCAAGAAAAAGCCCGCCGGAATCGCCGGCGGGCTTTTTTATTTCCTGGGTCAGGCGGCGGCCGGGGTTTTCGGGCGGGCCTGGCTCAGGATGTCGCGCAACGCGGTCAACTCTTCCAGGATCGGCCGCAGCTTCGCCTGAAGCCGCTGCTTGTCGGCCTCGTGGCGGTTCAACGAGCGCTGGAGTTCCTCCGCCCGCTGCTGCCAGCGCTGGGTCGAGGCGACCTGATCGTTGAAGCGGGCCTGAAGGTCGCCCAGATCGGTCTTCAGGCTGCGCACCTGTCCCTGAAGCGCGTCATTGGACAGGCCGGGACTGAACAAGCCGCCGCCGAAGCCGCTCCGCTTCAGCCCATCCCGTCCCTTGGTCGCCAAGGCGATGTCCTGGAAAGTCATGCCTTCCTTGTTGAGCATCTGGCGCGCGGCCCGCCACGCGGCGACCGCCTCGCCGTCATTGGCCGAATCGAGCATCGCCAGCACCTTGGCGAGCTTGTCCACATCCATCGGACCACCTGTACCTGATCGTGTCTGACCCAGTTGCCATCCGGCGGTCGCTATCAAACACCATGGTTGCCATCACACTCCAGTCGAAAGTGGTAAAACAGCCGCAGGCGTGGCGACAAGGTCACAATGCCGCCGAAGAATCGCGGGACGATACGGGCCGACTCTTCTTGCTGGACAGCCCTCGTTTGCTGCATTGCAGCAAACGACAACCAAAATTTCGCCACTTTCTCGCCCCATAAACGACCCCAGGGACAAGGCGACGACGACACGACGACCCCAAAGGCGCCAAAGCGA
>DASPMK010000104.1:0-5081 GCA_035627075.1 Azospirillaceae bacterium | reverse complement strand
GCCCGCGCCATCCGTCTGCATCTGACGAGCGGGCCGGTGACCGCCGAAGCGCCGTTGCCGACGGCGATGGATGCCACCTTCGCTGCCCTGGGCTTTGATCCGGCGGCCGCGGGAGCTTCCTTTACCCCATAATCAGCGTCATCAGTGGCGGAGCGATCACCGCCGTGGCGAGGCCGTTCAGCCCCATGCCCAGCCCGGCGAAGGTGCCGGCGGTGAAGTCGATCTGGAAAGCGCGGGCGGTACCGATGCCGTGCGCCGCCGTGCCCATGGCGAAGCCCGCCGCCGCCGGGTCATGCACGCCGACAAGTCGCAGGATCGGCCAGCCGAACATGCCCGCGAAGATGCCGGTCAGGATCACCAGCACGGCGGTGAGCGGCGGCAGGCCGCCCAGCGTCTGGGAAATGCCCATGGCGATGGGGGAGGTGACGGCCTTGGGCGCCAGGGTCAGCACCATCGGCTTTGATGCTCCCAGCAGCAGCGCCGTGCCGGACGACGACAGCACCCCGACCGTCGAGCCGATCGCCAGCCCCACCATCAGCGACGGCAGCATGCGCCGCACCTTGTCCAGATTCTGGTACAGCGGGACGGCCAAGGCCACGGTGGCGGGACCCAGCAGGAAATTCAGGATCTGCGCCCCGTTGATGTAGGTGTCGTAAGGAGTGCCGGTCAGGATCAGGGCGGCGGCCAGCAGGATGATGGCGATGGCAACCGGGTTGGCCAGCGGATGCCCCTTGGTCTGGTCCTGGACCCAGCGGCCGGTGACATAGGCCGCCAGCGTCGCCATCAGCCACAGAAGCGGCTGGGACGCCAGTTGCGTCCAGACATCGGCAAGACGGGCCGTCACGATGCCGCCCTTCGCCGTGCGCGCAGCCACTCCATCCCCTTCACCGCAAGGCCTGTGGCGGCGATGGGCAGGATCGTCCCCACCACCAGCGCCGCCGCGATTGGCACGGCCTCCCCGGCGATGCGGCCGACATAGACGATTACTCCGGTACCGGCGGGGATGAACAGCAGCGACAGGTGCTGCAACAGGCCTCCGGCGGTGGTCCTCAATCCCTCGGGTACGCGGCCGTGGATGATCAGTACCACGAACAGCAGCGCCATGCCCGCCACGGGGCCGGGTATGGGCAGGGCGAGCAGGCGCACCAACCCCTCGCCGAGGAGTTGGAACAGCAGGAGCGTGGCAATGGCGGGAATCATGGGCGGACTCTCGTGGTGAGTGCAACCCAATCCACCAGATTCCGCGCCGCTGAGCAATCGTCCGCCCGACAGACCGGAAGCGGGTCAGCCTCCCGTCACGCTCATGTGTCGGGGCACGGCCGGGGCGGTGTGCTGGCGGTCGATGATGAAATCGTGCCCCTTGGGCTTGCGCAGGATGGCGTCGCGCACCGCCTGGACCAGCAACCCGTCGTCGTCCGAGGCGCGCAACGGCGCGCGCAGATCGGCGGCGTCCTCCTGGCCCAGGCACATGTAGAGCGTGCCGGTGCAGGTCAGGCGTACCCGGTTGCAGCTTTCGCAGAAATTATGGGTGAGCGGCGTGATGAAGCCGACACGGCAGCCGGTTTCCTTCACCCGAACGTACCGTGCCGGCCCGCCGGTGGTGTAGTCGATGTCGGTGAGCGTCCAGCGCGTCTCCAACTCGGTGCGCACCTCGGACAGCGGCAGGTACTGGTCCAGCCGGTTGTCGGAAATCTCGCCCATCGGCATGACTTCGATGAAGGTGATGTCGAAGCCGTGCTCGCCACAAAAAGCGATCAGGGCGTGGAACTCGTCGTCGTTGACGCCCTTCAGCGCCACGGTGTTGAGCTTGACAGCCAGCCCCGCCTCCTTGGCGGCCATGATGCCGCCCATCACCTTCTCCAGGTTGCCCCAGCGGGTGGTGGCGGTGAACTTGGGTGCGCTCAGGGTGTCGAGGCTGACGTTGATGCGCCGCACTCCGGCGTCCACCAGATCGCGGGCGTACTTGAACAGCATGGTGCCGTTGGTGGTCAGCGTCAGTTCGTCGAGAGCGCCGCTCGCCACATGGCGGCCCAGGCCGCGAATGAGCTTCATGATGTCGCGCCGCACCAGCGGTTCGCCGCCGGTCAGCCGGATTTTGCGCGTGCCCAAGCCGACAAAGGCCGAGCACACCCGGTCCAGCTCCTCCAGCGACAGGATTTCGGCCTTGGGCAGGAACGTCATGTCCTCGGCCATGCAGTAGACACAACGCAGATCGCAACGGTCAGTGACCGATACCCGGAGATAGCTGACCTTGCGGCCGAACGGATCGACCAGCGGCGCCAACGCGCCGGAGGTCGCAATCGTCGCGTCGATGCCCATGGACGGCGTTTCCTCGTTTCTTGTGCCGGGCGGTTCGGTCCAGCCCGCTGTTGTGAGCGATGAAGATACCGTAACCGCAAACGGGCGTCGTGCCCTTGATGGTGATCAAGGCCGCTCCTGGCCAGTGACATCAAGACGCGGCGTCTCCCAGTTCACAATGTCGTGCGCCGACGCTGTTTCGCCAGGGGGGGCAAGCGAGGGAGGAAGGAAGTCATGAGACGGATCGCGATCGGACTGGCGGTGCTGGCGCTGGTGCTGGTTGGGGCGGCGTTGGCGGTCCCCTTCCTGATCCCGGCCCAGAAGTACAAGGCGCTGCTCGTCCAGGCGGCGGAGCGCGCCACCGGCCGCGACGTACGCATCGACGGGCCGGTATCGTTGTCGATCCTGCCCAGGCTGGCGTTGACGGCGTCCGGCGTCGTGGTGGCGGACGCGGCGCCGGGAACAGCCGGGCGTGATCTGGCGCGCGTCGGCTCGATGGATGTCCAGGTGGCGCTGCGGCCGCTGCTGGGCGGCGCTGTCGCAGTGGAGCGCCTTGTTCTCCGCGAGCCCCAGGTGTGGATTCCGACCGAACTGGCGCCGGCTGCCCAGGGGCAGGAAAGCCGGCCATCGGCCCAGGGGCAGGAAAGCCGGCCATCGGCCGGCGGGGGCGGGGGCCTGCCGGAGATTTCACTGGCGCCAGTACAGGTGGCGGACGGGCGGATGACATGGACCGGCCCCGGCGGCAAGGTCGTCCGCCAAATCCAGGATATTGATGCCACCCTGACCATGCCCGACCTCGACAGCCCGTTGCGGCTGGAGGGCAGCTTCGGCTATCAGGGGCGCCGGCTGACGGTGGATGCGACGGCGGCCGAACCGCGCCGGCTTCTGGAGGGCGGAGCTTCGGGTGTTACCCTTGATCTCGCTTCCGACGTGGCGCGGGCAAGCTTCGAGGGCAGGGCGGGTCGTCAGCCGGTGCAACTCTCCGGCCGGATCGAGGCCGAGGCGCCGGACGTGCGCGAACTGGCGGCGTGGCTGTCGGCCGGGCCGCGCTCCACCACTGCGTTGCCCTTCAGCAACGCTCGCCTGGAGGGTGCCTTGGATGTCTCGGAGCGGGCGGTGGCGCTGAAGGATGCCGTTTTGGCGCTCGACGACGCGACGGCGCGCGGTCGGGTGGCGGTGGCGCTGGCCCCGGCGCGCCCCAAGGTGACCGCGCGGTTGGCGGTCGGCAAGCTCGATCTCGACCGTTATCTTCCCAAACCCACCACCGATTCCGCCGGCGGCGGCCCCCCTGACGGCAAAACGGCGGCCAAGGAGGGCTGGAGCCAAGAGCCCATCGACCTCACCTTTCTTCAGGCGGTGGACGCCGATGTGCGGTTGGACCTCGCGGGGCTGATGGCGCGTGACCTGGAGGTGGGGGCGACGACCTTGACCACCGGGCTGGCCGGCGGACGGCTGACGACGGAGCTGGCGCAGACCCCGATCCTCGGCGGCTCGTTGTCGGGGCGCGCCACCGTTGACGCGGTTGCCAAGGTGCCTGCCTTCAGTCTTGACGCTCAAGCCCAGGGAGTGCAGGTGGAACCGTTGCTGGGCCATCTGGCGGACTTCCGTCGGCTTACAGGCACCGGCGAGGCCGCCGTAAAGCTGTCGAGTCGCGGTGGCAGCGTGAAGGCGATCGTATCGGCGCTGGACGGCGAAGGGCAGGGGCGGGTGGTCAATGGTGCCATCAAGGGCATCAATCTCGCCGCCATGATCCGCAACGTCACCTCCGCCTTTCAGGCGGTGGGCTCGACCGAACAGACCGACTTCGCCGAACTGTCCATGACCTTCCGGGTCACCGACGGCACGGTGGCGACCGACGACCTTTCGCTCCAGGCCCCGCTGCTGCGGGTGCAAGGCCGGGGGCGGGTGGTGCTGTCGGATCGGCGGGTGGACATGCGGCTGGAGCCCAAGGTGGTGCCGACCATCCAGGGGCAGGGTGGCCAAGCAGCGGCGAAGGGGTTGGCGGTGCCGGTCCTGGTGCGCGGCCCCTTCGATGCTTTGAGCTTCACCCCCGACATGGCGGGCTTGGCCGAGGAGGCGATTCGCAACCCGCAGGCGGTCCAGGAGACGATCGAGGGGGTAAAGGGGGCCATCACCGGCCAGGAGCCGCCGCCGTCCAGCGGGACGACCGAGCAACAGATTCTGGAGGGGTTTACCAAGGGTGGCTCGGGCTCATCCGGTGGGGGCAGCCCGGTCGATGCCCTGAAAGGGCTTCTCGGGCGTTGAAGGCGGGTGCGGTCGCTCTCTTGCGGTGGGGCGGGGACGTGGTATACAGCATATGCCATTGGCACGATGGGCCTGTAGTTCAGCGGTTAGAACGCGCCGCTCATAACGGTGTTGTCGGGGGTTCGAGTCCCTCCAGGCCCACCAACCTTTTCAAGCGCTTAGCGATTTTGAAAAATGGTGTCAGTTCTCTCTATAGATGCAAAATCTGACAACTATGGCTGCGAGTCCGCCTGAACCGCCCTGGGATTGCCGGAGGCTTCGGGTTGTGAGTCATGCCGCCAAGGCGAGGCGCTCCGTCTCGGCATAGTAGCGCGCTTCGGCCTCGGCGGGCGGGATATTGCCGATTGAAGTGGACTCGAGAAACGGGACCAAGGGCTTGATTGGTGCGAGGGCGGCTTTGTCGTGATAGACGGAGCGGCCGATGACGAGGAAGACGAGACGGAAGATCGATGCGGCGCTGAAGGCGAAGATCGCGCTGGAGGCGTTGCGGGAAGAGGCGACGGTGGCCGATCCGGCCC